>NZ_JAGTUI010000009.1:36498-60996 GCF_018224585.1 Neisseria sp. Marseille-Q1983 | reverse complement strand
GATGCCGCACCATCCGCCCCCCCCAACCCCTTTTACCCATTCAAACAAACAGAAAGAAAAAACAAAATGAACAAAATATACCGCATCATTTGGAATAGTGCCCTCAATGCCTGGGTCGTCGTATCCGAGCTCACACGCAACCACACCAAACGCGCCTCCGCAACCGTGGCGACCGCCGTATTGGCGACGCTGCTGTCCGCAGCGGCTCAGGCGAGTACGACTGGATCGGAGCCTGGTGAGGTACCTACAGAGTTTGACCCTAACAATCCCTCTTTTGATGATCCTTATGTAACTGAAGATGAAAATAATAATTCTAATTACAAGTTTGGCTTACTTGTTACTGATAAAGATGGAAAAATAAAAGATGGAGGCTTTCTAAATGGTGATGATGACGAACAAGGAAAGAGAACAATTTCAGTGGAAGCGTCTGAAAGCTCGACGGGTAAAGCCAAGCTGAAAAGCAGCTACCTCTACCTCCGCGAAAACGGCGGGATTACCATTGACCAAGAGGGACGTTCGGCTAAATTTAGCGTAAACACCGGCGATGGATTAAAAATCAACGACGACGACAACAAACTCGTTGCCGATACCGTTGACCTTACCGTTAACAACGGCAAAGTAACCACCCCTGATAGCACCAAGGGCGACGACAAAAAACTCGTCAACGCCGGCAATCTGGCAACCACATTAAACGGCTTAGGCTGGCGGCTTAAAACCACCAACGGTACTGCCGCAGCCGGCAACGGCACGACCTCGACCGTCAAAAGCGGCGACGAAGTAGAATTTAAAGGCGACGGCGTTGAAGTAACCACGACAAGCACGGGAACAAAACACACCGTTACCATCAAAGCCGCCCAAACCCAAGGCGCAAACAAAGGCGGCTCTTGGAAAATCATCGCCGCCGCAGAAGGCTCGGGCGAAACCGATTCGGCAAACACCACACCTGCCGAACAAGAAATCAAAGCAAACGACAAAGTTACCCTCAAAGCAGGCGACAACCTGAAAATCAAACAAAGCGGCAAAGACTTTACCTACTCGCTGAAAAAAGACCTCTCAGGCTTAACCGGTGTTGCAACCAAAAAATTATCAATTGGCGAAAACGGCGATAAAGTCAATATCGCAAGCGACACCAAAGGCTTGAATTTCGCGAAAGAAACGACCGGTGCAAACGGCGACACCACGGTTCATCTGAACGGTATCGGTTCGACTTTGACCGATACGCTGCTGAATACCGGCTCGACCACAAACGTAACCAACGACAACGTTACCGATGACGAGAAAAAACGTGCGGCAAGCGTCAAAGACGTATTAAACGCAGGCTGGAACATTAAAGGCGTTAAACCTGGTACAACAGCTTCCGATAACGTTGATTTCGTCCGCACTTACGACACAGTCGAGTTCTTGAGCGCAGATACGGAAACAACGACTGTTAATGTGGAAAGCAAAGACAACGGCAAGAGAACTGAAGTTAAAATCGGTGCGAAAACCTCTGTTATCACTGAAGAAGACGGTAAGTTGGTTACTGGCAAAGGCGATGAGGGCAAAGGCTTAGTTACTGCAAAAACTGTAATTGACGCTGTGAACAAAAGCGGCTGGAGGGTGAAAACAACTGACAACAATCAAACAGGTCAACCCGGGGGCAACTTTGAAACCGTTACATCAGGCACAAATGTAACCTTTGCCGACGGCAATAGCACGAAGGCAAATGTAACTAAAGATGAAAGTGGAAATATCACTGTTAAGTATGATGTAAAAACTGATGGGAGTCTTACAGTAAACAATGGTGATGGCAAGCTTAAGTTAAACATACTAGATGAGAGAGGTATAACAAACTTATTAGTCTCAGGTGACGAAGGCGCTGTTACTGTTAGAAAAGGGGAGTTTAATGACGTAACAACCGAGGCAGGGCAAGCTAATGGCGATAATCGCGGTAAGGTAACTGTAAAAAATGTAGCAGACCTTGCAAATGCAACCGAAGACGACAAGAAAAGAGTCGCCACAGTGGTTGATGTCGCCAAAGCGATTAATGAAGCTGCAACCTTTGTAAAAGTGGAAAATGACGACACTGCCACGATTGATGATAAGCCAACGGATGATGGTCAAAATGACGCGCTCAAAGCAGGCGATACTTTGACCTTTAAAGCAGCTAAAAATTTAAGGGTTAAACGTGATGGAAAATCCGTTACCTTTGATTTAGCAAAAGACATCGAGGCAAAAACCGCGACCGTGAGCAATAAGCTGTCCATCGGTAAAGATGCGGATAAGGTTGATATTACCAGCGATACAAACGGCTTGAAGTTATCAAAAGGTACTAACGGAGATACTGCGGTTCATTTGAACGGTTTGGCTTCAACCTTGCCTGATGTAACTACAAATACAGGTTCATCAACTTCAGTAACCTTCTCGCCTAGTGAGCTTGAAAAAACGAGAGCGGCTACCTTGAAAGATGTTTTAAATGCAGGTTGGAACATTAAAGGGGCTAAAGTTGCAGGCGGTAATACCGAGAATGTTGATTTAGTGGCAGGTTACGACAATGTTGAGTTTATTACAGGCGATAAAAACACGCTTGATGTTGTATTGACGGCTAAAGAGAACGGTAAAACAACCGAAGTAAAATTCACACCGAAAACCTCTGTTATCAAAGAGCATAACGGCAAACTGTTTACAGGCAAAGACCTGAAAGATGCGAATAATGGTGCAACCGTTAGTGAAGATGATGGCAAAGACACCGGCACCGGCTTGGTTACTGCAAAAGCCGTGATTGATGCCGTGAACAAAAGCGGTTGGAGGGTAAGCGGCGAGGGTACGACTGCCGAAACCGGTGCAACCGCCGTGAATGCGGGCACTGCTGAAACCGTTACATCCGGCACGAGCGTGAACTTCAAAAACGGCAATGCGACCACGGCAACCGTAAGCAAAGTAACCGAAAATGGCGAGACTAAAATCAACGTCAAATACGATGTAACCACCGGCGACGGCTTGAAAGTTGAAGGCGGAAAAGTTGTTGCAAGTGTTGGCGATGGTTTGAAGCTGGATAGCCAAAAAATCGTTGCAGACACGACCAAGCTTACTGTAACAGACGGTAAAGTTACTGCCCCTGACGCAACCAATGGCAATGGGAAAAAACTGGTTAATGCAGACGATTTAGTTGATGCGTTAAACAAATTAAGCTGGAAAGCAAAAGCTGAAGCGGATACTGATGGCAAAGCAGAGGGTGGGACTGACCAAGAGGTCAAAGCAGGCGAAACCGTAACCTTCAAAGCAGGCAAAAACTTGAAAGTGAAACAGTCTGGAAAAGACTTTACTTATTCGCTGAAAGACGAACTTACGGGTTTGACAAGTATTGCTTTGGGTACGGCTGGAAACGGCAAAACCACGACCAAAATTACTGAAAATGGTTTAACTGTTTCTACCACCCCGGCAAATGGCGGTACGGCTACCGAAGTCAAAATCGGTTCAGACGGCATCAGCGCAGGTAATAAAGCCATTACCAACGTTGCAAGCGGTTTGAAAACCTACTGGGACAATCAAGCCAATGCGGCAGGACAAGCAGGCAATCCCGTTGCCACCGCCAAAAACGGACTGATTGACTTGAGCCAACCGAATACCGGAGCGGCAGGCACAGGCACGTCCGTAGCCGACACCACAGCCGCAACCGTAGGCGATTTGCGTAAACTCGGCTGGGTGCTTTCGGCTGATAAAACCACGAATGGCGCAGGCACAACCGATACGGCATTCCACGCCGCCGTGAAAAACGCCGAAGAAGTCGAGTTCAAAGGCACAGGCAAAGCCACCGTGTCCGCAAAAACCGAAAACGGCAAACATACCGTAACGATTGATGTTGCAGAAACCAAAATCGAGGCTTCAGACGGCATCGAGAAAACCACTGACGGCAAGATTAAGCTGAAAGTGGACAACACAGATGGAAACAATGTTTTAACTGTTGATGCAACGAAAGGTGCGTCTGTTGCCAAAGGCAAGCTTGAAGTTGTAAGCACCACAGCCAATGGCGACAAGAAAGGTCAAGTAAAAGCGAAAGGTGCAAATGGAACTGATGCTGCTACCGATAAGGACGTGGCAACAGTGAAGGATGTTGCCGATGCTATTAACAAAGCAGAAAGTTTCGTAAAAGTAGAAAACACTACTGAAGATATTGAAGATGCAGCAGCCAATGGGGCAGATAATACCGCAGAAGCCCTCAAAGCAGGCGATACCTTGACCTTTAAGGCAGGTAAAAACCTGAAAGTTAAACGTAGTGGAAAAGAAATTACTTTTGACTTGGCGAAAAACCTTGATGTGAAAACCGCGACCGTGAGCGATAAGTTGTCGATTGGTAAAGATACGAACAAAGTTAATGTAACCAGTACGGCTGACGGTTTGACCTTTGCAAAAGAAAATGGAACACCTGTAGCAGGAAGTGGTGCGCCTGATACGAGAATTTATTTAAATGGTATTGCGACGACTTTAACTGAGCCAAGTGCAGGAGCGAAGTCTTCGCACGTTGATTTAAATGTGGATGCAGCGAAAAAATCCAATGCAGCAAGTATCGAAGATGTGTTGCGTGCAGGTTGGAATATTAAAGGCAATGGCAATAATGTTGATTATGTGGCGACGTATGACACAGTAAACTTTACTGATGATGGTCAAGGAACAACGACAGTAACTGTAACACAGAAGGATAAGGGCAAAGGTGCCGACGTTAAAATCGGTGCGAAAACTTCTGTTATCAAAGACCACAACGGCAAACTGTTTACAGGCAAAGAGTTGAAAAATGCTAACCATAATGGTGTAACTGTTACTGAAGCTGACGGAAAAGACGAAGGCAAAGGCTTGGTTACTGCGAAAACTGTGATTGACGCAGTAAACAAAGCTGGTTGGAGAATTAAAACAACCGCTGCCAATGGTCAGGCTGATCAAGATGGCTTTGAAACCGTTACATCAGGCACAAATGTAACCTTTGCTGATGGTAAGGGTACAACTGCGACCGTAACTAAAAATGGTACTGATGGCATTACTGTTAAATACGAAGCGAAAGTTGGCGACGGTTTGAAGATTGGCGATGGCGATAAAATCGTTGCAGACACGACCACGCTTACTGTGAATGATGGTACTGATACAGCTAAACCGAAAGGTAAAGTTAAAGAGCTTGCTTCTGATGACGAGAAGAAAAAACTTGTTAAAGCGGGCGATTTGGTAACTGCCTTAAACAGCCTAAGCTGGACTGCTACGGCTGGTAAAGATACTGATGGCGAACTGGATGGAAATGCAAGTGAGCAAGAAGTCAAAGCAGGCGACAAAGTAACCTTTAAAGCAGGCAAGAACTTGAAAGTGAAACAAGATAATGCAAACTTTACTTATTCGCTGAAAGACAGCTTAACCGGCTTGAAAGATATTGAATTAAGCACGCCGCAAAATGGTGCAAACGGTGCAAGCACCAAAATTACCAACGAAGGCTTAACTATCACTCCAGCAGCTAATGGTGCGGGCGGCACAAGTGCGCCTAACGCAAACACCATCAGCGTAACCAAAGACGGTATTAGCGTCGGCGGTAAAACCGTTAAGAATGTTACAAGTGGTTTAAAAACTTATGATGATGAGAATTTTAATCTTAAGAATAACTCTATAACTGATTTAAATAGACACGTTGAAGAGGCTTATAAAGGTTTATTAAACCTGAATGAAAAAACAGGTACGAATAAACAGCCGTTAGTTTCTGATAATACGGCGGCAACCGTAGGCGATTTGCGTAAATTGGGCTGGGTATTGTCTAGCAAAAACGGTACGACAGACGAGAAAAGCCAACAAGTCAAACAGGCGGATGAAGTGTTGTTTGAAGGCAAAGGCGGTGCGAAGGTTACTTCCAAATCTGACAACGGCAAACATACCATTACCATTGATGTGGCAGAAACCAAAGTTGGCGACGGTCTTAAGAAAGATACCGACGGCAAGATTAAAGTGAAAGCTAAAGATGGTGCTGACAACTTATTGACTGTGGATGCTAATGGTGCGTCTGTTGCCAAAGGTAGCTTTGCTGACGTAAACACTAATGCGCCTACGCAAGGTCAAACTGCGGATACTAATCGCGGTAAAGTGGTTGTTAAGGCTTCAGATGCTGCTGCAAATGGCGGGCAACCAACCGACGCTGACAAGAAAAAAGTGGCGACTGTCGGCGACGTTGCGAACGCTATCAACAGTGCGGCAACCTTTGTAAAAGTGGAAAGCACAGAAGATGAAATTGAGGACAATCAGCAAGCTGATAATGCAGACCAAGCCCTTAAAGCAGGCGACACTTTAACCTTAAAAGCGGGTAAAAACTTAAAGGTTAAACGTGATGGTAAAGATGTAACCTTCGCTTTGGCAAAAGACCTTGATGTGAAAACTGCGAAAGTGAGTGATACCTTAACGATTGGCGGTAATATACCTACAGATGGCGGTGCTGCAACACCAAAAGTGAATATCACTAGCACTGCAGGTGGTTTGAACTTTGAGAATGCAATTGCCGACGCTACAGGTTCTAAGAATGTTTATTTGAAAGGTATTGCAACAACTTTAACTGAACCAAGTGCAGGAGCGAAGTCTTCACACGTTGATTTAAATGTGGATGCAGCGAAAAAATCCAATGCAGCAAGTATCGAAGATGTGTTGCGTGCAGGTTGGAATATTAAAGGTGCTAAGACTGTAGGTGGTGCTGTTGAGAATGTTGATTTTGTTTCGACTTACGACACTGTTGAATTTGCCAGCGGCGCAAACGCAAATGTAACCGTTACAACCGATGCAAATCACAAAAAGACAACCGTCCGTGTGGATGTAACGGGTTTGCCGGTCCAATATGTTACGGAAGACGACAAAACCGTTGTGAAAGTGGGCAATAAGTATTACGAAGCCAAAGATGACGGTTCGGCGGATATGGCTAAAACAGTCGACACCGACAAGCTGGCGAAAACCAAAGTGAAATTGGTATCGGCAAACGGTGCAGGTCCGGTGAAAATCACCAATGTTGCGGACGGCACGGAAGATACCGATGCGGTCAGCTTTAAGCAGTTGAAAGCCTTGCAAGACAAGAAGATTACCTTAAGCGCGAGCAATGCTTATGCCAATGGCGGTGCAGATACCGACGACGGCAAGGCAACTCAAACTTTAAGTAATGGTTTGAATTTTAAATTTAAATCCGCAGACCGCGAGTTGTTGAAAATTAGTGCGGACGGCGACACGGTTACCTTTACGCCGAAAGAGGGTTCTGTTCAGGTTGGCGCAGACGGTAAGGCTACTATCCTGAATGGTACAAATTCTACTAACGGTTTGGTTGAGGCTGGAAAACTGGTTGAGAGCCTGAACAAACTGGGTTGGAAAGTCGGCACCGGCACTGACGGCACGGGAGCAACTGAAGGCACATCCAACGATACTTTAGTGAAGTCGGGCGATAAAGTAACTTTGAAAGCCGGCGATAATCTGAAAATCAAACAAGAGGGCACAAACTTCACTTACGCGCTCAAAGATGAATTGACGGGCGTGAAGAGCGTGGAGTTTAAAGACACGGCGAATGGTGCAAACGGTGCAAGCACGAAGATTACCAAAGACGGCTTGACTGTTACTGTTCCGACAAACGGCGGTACCAATACCGAGGTTAAAATCGGTTCAGACGGCATCAGCGCGGGTAATAAAGCGGTTAAAAACGTTGTGAGCGGACTGAAGAAATTTGGTGATGGTCATACGTTGGCAAATGGCACTATTGCAGATTTTGAAAAGCATAATGACACTGCTTATAACGGCTTAACCAATTTGGATGAAAAAGGCGCGGATAATAATCCGACTGTTGCCGACAATACCGCCGCAACCGTGGGCGATTTGCGCGGCTTGGGCTGGGTCATTTCTGCGGACAAAACCACAGGCGGCTCAAAGGAATATCACGCTCAGGTGCGGAATGCGAACGAAGTGAAATTCAAGAGCGGCAACGGTATCAATGTGTCCGGTAAAACATTGGATAACGGTACGCGTGAAATTACCTTTGAATTGGCTAAAGGCGAAGTAACCAATAAAGTCAGTGTAACCAAGAACGATAATTCTACTGTTGAAGCGGTTGTTATCGATGGGAAATACTATGAACGTGATGAAAACGGTAAGCCTAAATTAGATAAGGAAATTTCATCTACAGATATTAAGTCAACAGACAACAAAGGTTCCGGTTATGTAACAGGTAACCAAGTGGCAGAGGCGATTGCGAAATCAGGCTTTGAGCTTGGTTTGGCTGACGCGGCAGAAGCTGAAAAAGCCTTTGCGGAAAGTGCAAAAGACAAGCAATTATCTAAAGATAAGGCGGAAACCGTAAATGCCAACGATAAAGTCCGTTTTGCTGACGGTAAAAATACCAAAGTGAGCGCGGCAACGGTGGAAAGCATCGATGCAAACGGCGAAAAAGTAACCACAACCTTTGTGAAAACCGATGTGGAATTGCCTTTAACGCAAATCTACAACACCGATGCAAACGGTAAGAAAATCACTAAAGTTGTCGCAAATGGTCAAACTAAATGGTATGAACTGAAAGCTGACGGTTCGACTGATATGGACAAAGAAGTTACCCTCGGTAACGTGGATTCAGACGGCAAGAAAGTTGTGAAAGAAGACAACAAGTGGTATTACACCAATGCTGACGGATCTGCGGATAAAACCAAAGGCGAGGTGAGAAATGATAAAGTTTCCACCGATGAAAAACACGTTGTCAGCCTTGATCCGAACAATCAATCGAACGGTAAGGGCGTGGTCATTGACAATGTGGCTAATGGCGATATTTCGCCAACCAGCAAACAGGCGGTAAACGGCAGCCAGATTTTCGCATTGACCGGCAACAAAACACCGAATATCACGAGTATCACGGTAGATAAGGATGGTAAAACGGTAAACGTCGGCACGGTCGGAAACGCGAACGATACCAACAAAACGTATCACAACGTCGTGGTGGGCGAAGACGGTAAAACCCCGTTATTGACCACTTATAATGTGGAAGGCAGAAAAGAAGTTATCACCAATTCGGTGGTTGAAGCCATCTACAATATGAATGAACAGGGGATTAAGTTCTTCCACTCCAACGACGGCAAAGCGACTAGCAGAATCGAACGAAGCAATGAAATCGATTCCAGCGCAAGTGGCAAATTTGCAACGGCAATCGGCGCGAAAGCCGATGCGGCAGGCGAAAATGCCATTGCCTTCGGCTACGGCTCAAAAGCCTTGCGCGATAACACGGTGGCGATTGGTACGGGCAACGTTGTGAATGCGGAAAAATCCGGCGCATTCGGCGATCCGAACTACATCGAAGATAAAGCCGGCGGCAGCTACGCTTTCGGTAACGATAACCGTATTACTTCTAAAAACACTTTTGTGTTGGGTAATAGTGTTAATGCGAAACGCGATGCAAATGGAAATGTGCTGACTGAAGAAAAAGAAATTATTGGAAAGGACGGCAATAAGACAACGGAAAAAGTACCGCAAGCCTTAGGTAAAACCGTAGAAAATTCCGTTTATCTCGGTAATGCTTCAACCGCGACAGAAAAACCGGGCAGCAACCTGAAATCCGACGGCACGGCGGGTAATACCACAACCGCCGGCGCGACAGGTACGGTAAACGGCTTTGCCGGCGCAACGGCGCACGGTGCGGTTTCTGTCGGCGCGAGCGGCGAAGAAAGACGTATCCAAAACGTCGCGGCAGGTGAAATTTCTGCCACTTCAACCGATGCGATTAACGGCAGCCAGCTGTATGCGGCAACCAAAGGCATCGCCGATCAGGCCGTCGGTATGGTCAGGGCGTTGAAACGCGAATTGGAAGGTGTTGCCGCCGGTGCGAATGCCGCAGCCGCCTTGCCGCAATCGTACCTGCCCGGAAAATCGATGATTTCCGCCGCAACGGGCGCATACGGTTCGACAGGCGCACTCGCCGTCGGCTACTCCAGCATCAGCGACAACGGCAAATGGGTGGTCAAAGGCCAGCTCAACGTCAATACCCGAAGCAAAGCCGGCGGCGGTGTCGGCGTGGGCTATATCTGGTAACAACCCCGAAGCGTTGAAAAATGCCGTCTGAAAGCCTTTCAGACGGCATTTTTATTGCCCCGCCCGATGGTTCGCAACGGGAAAAGCGTATCGCATAACGGACGGATGTGTGTTTTAGATGGCGTGGGACAAGTGTGCAGGGTAAGGCGTAGCAACTGTATTTTTCACCCCGTCGGGCAAAAATACCAAAACTCGAATCAAGCCGTTCGGAGGCGGCTCAAAAAAAACGGTACTTCGCAGCAGAAGTACCGTTTATCGGGATTTCAGGTTTTATTCTTCGGGGCGTTCGCCGTCGGTTTCGTCCTGCGTCCCTTCGGTGATGTGCATTTCTACGCCGTTGAGGGTGCGGATTTTTGCGTCGATTTCATTGGCGACTTCGGGATTTTCCTTCAGCCAGACGCGGACGTTGTCTTTGCCCTGACCGATTTTTGCGCCGTTGTAGCTGTACCACGCGCCGGATTTGTTGATGATGTCGTTTTTCACGCCGATGTCGATCAATTCGCCTTCCCAACTGATGCCTTCTCCGTAGAGGATGTCAAACTCTGCCTGACGGAACGGGGGGGCGACTTTGTTTTTGATGACTTTGACGCGGGTTTCGTTGCCCAATACTTCTTCGCCTTTTTTGATGGATCCGGTGCGGCGGATGTCGAGGCGGACGGAAGAATAGAATTTCAGCGCGTTGCCGCCGGTGGTGGTTTCGGGGCTGCCGAACATTACGCCGATCTTCATCCGGATTTGGTTGATGAACACAACCAGCGTGTTGGTTTTTTTGATGTGTCCGGTCAGTTTGCGCAAAGCCTGGCTCATCAGGCGCGCCTGCAGTCCGACGTGGCTGTCGCCCATATCACCTTCGATTTCGGCTTTGGGGACGAGTGCGGCTACGGAATCGACGACTACCATATCTATGCCGCCCGAACGGACGAGTGTGTCGCAGATTTCCAAAGCCTGTTCGCCGGTATCGGGCTGGGACAGGTAAAGCTCTTCGACTTTTACGCCGAGTTTGCGGGCGTAAACGGGATCAAAGGCGTGTTCGGCATCGACAAAGGCGCACACGCCGCCGTTTTTCTGGCATTGGGCGACGGCTTCGAGGCAGAGGGTGGTTTTGCCGGAGGATTCGGGGCCGAAGATTTCGACGATGCGCCCGCGCGGCAGGCCGCCGACTCCGAGGGCGAGGTCTAATCCGAGCGATCCGGTGGAAATGACTTCGAGGTTTTCTTCCTGCTGGCTGCCGTCCATTTTCATGATGGCGCCTTTGCCGAAACTTTTTTCGATTTGCGCCAGTGCGGCGGCAAGGGCTTTGCTTTTGTCGTCTGACATTGGGGTTACTCCGGAACAAATGCGGTATGTGGGATGCGGCGCAACACGGGCTGCGGCGCGGGATGTGATGGGCGGCTATTATCGCATGTTTCCCTTTTGGGGACTACCGTCCGCTTCGGCGCAAATGCCGTCTGAAACGGTTCAGACGGCATTCGGGAAGCGTGCGTCAGGCGATTTCGAGCCACATGACCTGATAGGGCTGAAGCGTCAAATCCTGATTCAGGCTGACAGTTTTGCCGCCGATGAGGTCGTGCGCCTTGAAGGGCATGGCTTGCAGGGTATGCGCGGTAACGGTTTGCGGATATTCGCTGAAGTTACCGAATGCCAAAAGCGCGTTGTTGCGGATGTAGCCGATGATGTGTTTGTTGTTGGTGTTGAAAGTAACCAGCCTGCCGCCGTCGAAGCGCGGATTGCTTTGGCGGACGGCAATCATATGGCGCAAGCCCTGATAGATTTGCCCGGCTGCGGTCGACGGATCGTTGCGTTGCGCGTACAGGGCTTCGTTATAACGCGGACGGTGCGCCCAACGGCTGTCGTCGCTTTTGTTGCTGTCTTGCGCCCAGCCGTCGTCGTTGGGCGTGCCGACTTCGTCGCCGAGGTAAATCAGGGGCAGCCCGCCGGTACTCAATGCGATGCTGTACAAAAGTTTGATGCGGCTGACGGCGTGGGGGTCATTTTGAGCCAAGCCTGCCAATGCGGCGGACGTACCGCTGACGCGGCAGTCGCCCGTGTTGGGGTTGTATTGGAAGGGTACGCCGCGCGCGAAGCTGCCGTCGAAACGGTTGACGAAGAAGCGGTTGAGGAATTGGCGGTGGTCGTAGCCGCTTATGCCCAGATATGCCGCGTCTTCATCGGCAAACGTCCAGCCGATGTCGTCGTGGCTGCGGACGTAGTTGACCCAGGCGGTATGCTCGGGCAGGTTGTGGCGGTAGGTCAGCGCCTGATGGAGCAGGTTGACTTCGCGCGTGGCAAGTGTGTTCCACAACAATGCCATTTGCAGGGGGTTGTAACCGATTTGGCATTCGTCCTGCCCGATGTATTGGACGACTTGGTCGGGGTGAACGATGGCTTCGGATTTGAAGAACACGGCGGGCGCGGCAATACGCATAACGGCATTGAACGCGCGGATGAGGGCGTGCGCCTGCGGCAGGTTTTCGCAGCTTGTACCCATTTGTTTCCAAATAAAGGCAACCGCATCCATACGCAGGATGTCAACGCCCAAGTTGGCAAGGAACAGCATTTCGCCCGCCATTGCGCGGAATACCCACGGGTTGCTGTAATTCAAGTCCCATTGGAAGGAATTGAACGTCGTCCACACCCAGCGTCCGTCTTCCAGTTGCGAGAAGCCGCCGGGATGCTGGTCGGGGAAGATTTCGCGCAGGGTGCGGTCGTATTGGTCGGGCATCCGGCGGTCGGGGAAAATATAGTAGAAATTGTCGAAAAGCGGGTCGCCGGCGGCGCAGCGTTGCGCCCATTCGTGTTCGTTGGAGGTGTGGTTGAAGATGAAATCGACGACGGCGGAAATACCGGCTTCGTGCAGCGCGGCAATGACTTCGCGCAAGTCGTCTATTGTGCCCAGTGCCGGATTGACATCGCGGTAGCTGCTGACCGCATAGCCGCCGTCGCTTTTGCCTTCAGGGCATTTAAACAGCGGCATCAGGTGCAGATAAGTCAAACCAAGCTCTTGAAAATAAGGGATTTTGGCCTTCAAGCCCTTCAAATCGCCGGCAAACAAATCGACGTAGCACACGCCGCCGACTTGTTTGTTGGACAAAATCCAATCGGGGTTGTTTTCGCGTTCGATGTCAATGTTTTTCAGGGACGCGCTGCGTTGGGAATAGCTCTGCCATGCCTGCGCCAGCAGCATTTCCAGCATAGGCAGCAGGGCTTCGTTGTTGCCGTACACGCTGTCGAGTTCGTTCATCAATTTGGGGAAATGCGTATCCATGCGGCGCGAAAACTGCCGCCAGTCTTCGGATTTTTCGATGCCGGTGCGCTGTTCGGGCGTGTAGATGTCCAAGATGCGTGTTTTGAGGTGCTGTAAAATCAAACCGACTTGCTGCGTGGGGGTCAACATGATGCCTGCTCCGATTCTGAAATTTCCGACCGGCGGTCTGCCGCCGTATCCTGCAAATGCCGTGTAGGGCGTGTCGTGCAATCATACTGCAAGAACTGCGGACTGACTAGAAAAGACAGGGCTTGTGCCAAGTCTGCATTCCGATATGCGGATGCTGCTTGATTCATATCAAGCCGGCCGCACAGAAATGCCGTCTGAAACATTGCCTGTGCCTTTGCTATAATTGCGTCTTTACCGTTCCCTTCAGCCGCAACAACCGCCATGCACACCAGCCTGACCGTCAAAAATACCGTTATCGGAAGCGGACGCACCAAAATCGCCGTGCCGCTTGTCGCCCGCGATGCTGCCGAACTTTCCGCCGTACTTGAGCAAATCAAAAACCTGCCCTTCGATATTGCGGAGTTCCGCGCCGACTTTTTGGAATGCGCGGGCAGCATCGGCGAAGTATTGCGCCACACGCAGACCGTCCGCGACGCGCTGCCCGACAAACCGCTGCTGTTTACGTTCAGACGGCATGGCGAAGGCGGCTCGTTCTCGTGTTCGGACGATTATTATTTCAAACTGCTCGACGCGCTGATCGAAAGCCGCCTGCCCGACATTATCGATATCGAGCTGTTTGCCGGCGAAACCGCCGTCCGGCGCGCCGTGGCGGATGCTCAAAAAAACGGCATCGCCTCCCTGCTCTGCAATCATGAGTTTCACCGCACGCCGCCGCAAGAAGAAATCGTATGCCGTCTGAAACAGATGGAGGACTGCGGCGCGGACATCTGCAAAATCGCGGTGATGCCGCAAAGCGCGGAAGATGTGCTGACTTTGCTTTCCGCCACGCTCAAAGCGAAACAGCTTGCCGCCAAACCGATTGTTACGATGTCGATGGGGCAGACGGGGGCGGTCAGCCGGCTTGCCGGACAGGTGTTCGGCTCAAGCATCACATTCGGTTCAGGAACGCAAAGCTCCGCGCCGGGGCAAATCGGCGTATCCGCCCTCCGTGCGGCACTCGACTGCCTCGAAAGCGGCGCAGACTGATTTCAGACGGCATCAAGACATGATGAAACTCAATCCCCAACAGCTCGAAGCCGTCCGCTACCTCGGCGGCCCCCTGCTCGTCCTCGCCGGCGCAGGCAGCGGCAAAACCGGCGTGATTACTCAAAAAATCAATCACTTGATTGTCAACGTCGGCTATCTGCCGCATACCGTTGCCGCAATTACCTTTACCAACAAAGCCGCTGCGGAAATGCAGGAGCGCGTCGCCAAAATGCTGCCCAAATCGCAAACGCGCGGGCTGACGATTTGCACGTTCCACTCTTTGGGCATGAAGATTCTGCGCGAAGAGGCAAACCATATCGGTTACAAAAAAAACTTCTCCATCCTCGATTCCACCGACAGCGCCAAAATCATCGGCGAACTTTTGGGCGGCACGGGCAAAGAAGCCACATTCAAAGCGCAACATCAAATTTCCCTTTGGAAAAACGATTTAAAAACGCCTGAAGATGTCGTTCAGACAGCCTCTAATGCGTGGGAACAACAAACCGCACGCGTGTATGCGAGCTATCAGGAAACCTTACAAAGCTATCAGGCAGTGGACTTCGACGACTTAATCCGCCTGCCTGCCGTGCTGTTGCAGCAAAACAGCGAAGTGCGCAACAAATGGCAGCGGCGGCTGCGTTATCTGCTGGTTGACGAATGTCAAGACACCAATACCTGCCAATTTACGTTGATGAAGCTCTTGACCGGCGCGGAAGGTATGTTTACCGCCGTCGGCGACGACGACCAGTCCATCTACGCATGGCGCGGCGCAAACATGGAAAACCTGCGCAAAATGCAGGAAGACTATCCGCAGATGAAAGTCATCAAACTGGAGCAAAACTACCGCTCCACCGCGCGGATTCTCAAAATCGCCAACAAAGTCATCGAAAACAACCCCAAGCTGTTTACCAAAAAACTTTGGTCGAAATTGGGCGAAGGCGAGCCCGTCAAAGTCGTTGCCTGCCAAAACGAGCAACACGAAGCCGACTGGGTCGTCAGCCAAATCGTCAAACAAAAACTCATCGGAGGCGACAAAACCCAATATGCCGATTTCGCCGTGTTATACCGCGGCAAGCATCAGGCGAGGATTTTCGAAGAAGCATTACGCGGCGCGCGTATCCCCTACCGTCTCTCCGGCGGACAAAGCTTTTTCGACAAAGCCGAAATCAAAGACGTGTTGTCTTATGTGCGGCTGCTTGCCAACCCCAACGACGATCCCGCCTTTCTGCGTGCCGTTACCACGCCCAAACGCGGCATCGGCGATGTCACGCTGGGCAAGCTCAACACTTACGCGCACGAACACGAATGCAGCCTGTATGAAGCCGCACAAAACGAAGAAGCCCTTGCCACGCTGAACAATACCAACCGCCAACACCTGCAAGCCTTTATGGATATGTTCGGCAGCTACCGCGCCAAAGCGGAAACCGGCGAAGCAGGCGAGTTCATCAACAGCCTGCTCGAAGAAATCGACTATGAAAACCATTTGATGCAAAACGAAGAAGGCAAGGCCGGCGAAATCAAATGGCGCAACGTCGGCGATTTGGTATCATGGTTTGCGCGAAAAGGCGGGGAAGACGGCAAAAACATCATCGAACTCGCCCAAACCGTCGCCTTGATGACGCTTTTGGAAGGAAAAGACGAAGAAGAAACCGATGCCGTCTCGCTATCCACGCTACACGCCGCCAAAGGTTTGGAGTATCCGTATGTTTTCCTTGTCGGTTGCGAAGAAGGCGTTTTGCCGCACAACGACAGTATCGAAGAGGGCAACGTCGAAGAAGAACGCCGCCTGATGTACGTCGGCATCACCCGCGCCAAACGCCAACTCACACTGACCCACTGCGTCAAACGCAAAAAACAAGGCACATGGCAGTTCCCCGAACCCAGCCGATTCATAGACGAAATGCCGCAGGAAGATTTGAAAATCCTGGGGCGCAAAGGCGGCGAGCCGATTGTCAGCAAGGAAGAAGGCAGACGCAACCTTGCCGATATAATCGGAAGGCTCGACAGCATGAAAAAAGGCAATCCGTCGGATTAAACCAAGATAGGGAAACGAAGCCGGAGACAATTTGCAGCTCGAGATATGGAGGGGTCTTCTTTGTATCACAATCAACTGAATAAGAGTCAGATGAATAAGAGAAGAAATGATGGTGGCTTCTATCATTCATATGACCCCAACAATGTCAAAGATGGAAGAACTTTTATATCTAAAGATGACATTGAGTTAAAAATGAGTCAGGGAAAAACAGCAGAAGTTGACTCCAAAGGACATATGATAAATAATACTCACTTGATAAATAATACTCACTAGAAATATGAACAGCAAAACTAAGCTTCGAGTTAATAAAATAATCGAACTGAAGCATCATATTGAGAATTGGGAAACTCAAACAAGCGAAGAGATCGAAAAGCTTCTTGTTGATTTTGAGAAACAGCCTAGGCAAGAAATGTCTTCTTATTATACGGAGCTTTTTAGAGATGTTCAATTTGCGGGTGTTTTGGTGCAAATAGCAAATAAGTATGCGGAAAACAGTAAAATCAATCGCTGTATAGTATCTGCTCTTGGAATGATGATGTGGAGGTATGAGCTTCCTGAGAGTGAGGAAATATATCGCCTTATGTTAGCGAATATTCAAAGAAAGGGAGTAGCTCTTTTTGTAGCATTTCATCTCCCTAAGATGAAAATGTTTGAGGAATTCCCGAATAAATGGGCCTATTTTATGAGTATACCTAAACTCTCTCCTAAAAAGACTTCTGCGGAATACTTTACTAACTTGGTCGAAGAATACATTTACTTTGTACCTATGATGTATAAGTCAGAATTGATTCAATACTTCAGTTTGAAATATAGTGAAACAAAAAGTGAATATCTAAAAGATAGATATAAAAAAATACTAAGTATAGTGGATTAACAAAAACCAGTACGGCGTTGCCTCGCCTTAGCTCAAAGAGAACGATTCTCTAAGGTGCTGAAGCACCAAGTGAATCGGTTTCGTACTATTTGTACTGTCTGCGGCTTCGTCGCCTTGTCCTGATTTTTGTTAACCCACTATAAAGCAGCCATGCCGTCTGAAAACCGTTCAGACGGCATGTTTTTTTTCGACGGCGTGGTAAATCGGTTTACGCCCACAAGCCCTGCTGTTGGTTTTTCGGCACAAGGCGGCCGACACCGATACCGATGAGGCGGAACGCGTCTTCCGTCTGCGGCGGGACGCGCGCCATCAACATTTGCGCAGCCTGCAGCAGAGCTGTGCAGTCGGGCAATACGGAGGAATAAGTCAGCGTGCGCGTGATGATGCGGAAATCGTAGGTCTTCAGCTTGAGCGTTACACTTTGGGCTTCGACGTTTTTACGCGTGATTTGCCGCCACAAGTCTTCGGCAAGATGGGGCAAGTGTCCGGCAGCCTGCTCGAGCGGCAGGTCTTCGGGCAGGGTGATTTCTGTGGAGATTTGGAGACGTTCGCGTTCGGCTTTGACGGGGCGTTCGTCCGTACCGCGCGCCAAATCATAGAGGCGGTAGCCGTAGCGTCCGAAATGGTTTAAGAGCTCGCCACGCTCGAAACGGCGCAAGTCGCCCGCCGTCTGCATACCCAGCGACTGCATTTTTTTCAGCGTTACCTTGCCCACTCCGGGGATTTTGCCCAAAGGCAGGGTTTCCAAAAATGCCATGACTTTGTGCGGCGGCAACACAAACTGCCCGTTTGGCTTGCGCCAGTCCGACGCAATTTTCGCCAGAAATTTGTTCGGCGCGATGCCTGCTGATGCGGTCAAACCCGTTTCCGCAAAAATGGCGGCACGGATTTCTTTGGCAACTTCGCTGGCGTAAGGGATGTTTTTGAAATTACGGGTAACGTCAAGATAGGCTTCGTCCAGCGACAGGGGTTCGATTAAATCGGTATAACGCCTGAATACGGCATGAATCTGCGCGGAAACCTGACGGTACAAGTCGAAATGCGGCGGCACATACACCGCTTGCGGACACAGCCTTTTCGCCGTTGCCACCGACATCGCGGAATGCAGCCCGAACTGCCGTGCCTCATACGATGCGGCGCAAATCACCGAACGCGCGCCCTCCCACGCGACGACCACCGGCCGCCCTTTCAAATGCGGCTGTTCGCGCAGCTCTACCGATGCGTAGAATGCGTCCATGTCGATGTGGATGATTTTGCGTGAAGACATCGGCTCTGCTGAGGATAAAAGGGATATTCTACTGCCGGCATCGGGCAAATTCCAAATATACTAACAGGTTAAATACAAAAGAGTTGGCTGGATTAATTTTGGAAACTTATAAAAATAATGGTTTTTATCAAGCAGAAAGAAACAGTAATGGAAATTATGATATCGTAAGAAAAAGATTATCTGGAAAAATATTACCAAAATACAAGCAATACATTGATTCACTTAGATAATACTGGTGCTGGATTTAAAATTCAGCAGAGGAGAAAACAAATCAGAGCACAAGTTTCAGCCAGACAATGGAGAAGATAAAAGATGAATAAAAATATACTTTATATATTTTCTTTATTAATCACTATTGTTATTTTTTTTATATTTGAAAAGAATGTAATAAGCAAAATAAGTTTTAATTATAATAAAAAAGAATTCTTAATTAGTGATATAACGAATTTTAATTGGGATTATGTAAAACTGTATATAATCAATTCAGATTTCCAAAAAATTGTTTTTTATTATAAAGGTAAGATAGTTTTTGAGGAATTAATAGAACTAGACAGAGAAGGGAATGTTTTACCTCAATATCTATTTGATTCGGATTTGAAAAATGTTGAATATTACAAATGTGATTACAAGAATGGCAAGATGCAACTTTTAAAAAAAGAAAAATTACATTCTTTTGATAGATATTTTTATTATTATAAACCTATAAACTGTAGGCCGAAACTTTTGTAAAACTATCCGTCGTCATTACTGCCTAGGCGGTAATCTATTTTCGGTAGTGTTCCAAAAAGTATGATTATAAAAACGGTCAAATCTAATTTTTTCATAAAATCCAGCAGAGTAAGGTAGAAAAAAAACACCCAAATTGGCTATAATCCCGACAAACACACTCAAGGACAACAACATGGCAGCCTCGCCCGAAGCAAAATTCACCGAAGAAAAGATTTTGTGGGTCAAACACCACACGCCGAAACTCATCACTTTCGCCATCAGCCGTCCCAAATCCTACCGTTTTAAAGCCGGACAGTTCTCCCGACTCGGTTTCTACGAAGGGGAAGGCTTTATTTGGCGTGCCTACTCCATCGTTTCCGCAGAATATGCCGACACGCTCGAATATTTTGCCGTACTCATCCAAGACGGCCCTATGTCGGTCCGTTTCGCCAAAATGCAACAGGGCGACACCATCCTGCTCGATAAAAATGCCACCGGCTTCCTCCTGCCCGAACGCTTCCCCGACGGCAAGGATTTGGTGATGCTCTGCACCGGCTCCGGCATCGCCCCCTTCCTTTCCATTCTCGAACAACCCGAAATCCGGCAGCGTTTCGATACCGTCAACCTGATACATTCCGTATCTTTTCCCGAAGAATTGATTTTCAACGACCGGCTCGCCGCATTGTCCGAACATCCCCTGGTAGGCGAATACGGACACTCGTTCCGTTTCGTCCCTGTTACCACCCGTGCCGCCAATTCCGACGGATTGGGCGGCAAACGCATTCCCGAACTCTTAAAAAACGGCAGCATCGAACAGGCACTGCATACCAAGTTCACCCCGGAATCCACACGGTTTATGATTTGCGGCAACCCGGAAATGGTCAAAGACACTTTCCAAACGCTGCTCGACATGGGTTACGCCATGCACCGTAACCGCATTCCCGGTCAAATCATGATGGAAAACGGCTTCTAAAAACCACCCTGCTTGTCCGATGCCTTCGGATGGACGGGCAAACCGACACGGCACGAAAACCGCGTCGGCAAAAATGCCGTCTGAAAAAATTCAGACGGCATCTTCGGACACATTACCTGCAAACGGCAACACATTCCAACCCAAACCGATTAGGCAATCAATACGAACGGCTGTTTACATACTTACCGGCTTTCACCAACCGGTATCGATTTAACCGATTTCCTTAATATTTTTCCTGTCCGTTTTAAATTTCGCCTTAAACACATCCGGCAAATCTTTATCGAAATACCAAAGCCCATCATCCATTTCCAATGCGCCGCCCATTCCGTGCAGAACGACCGTTTTCCCCGTCAGCGGATCGGTTTCGGTAATTTCCACTTCGTGCATTTTGCCCCAATCCAAAACAGGCAGTTTGTGTGCAAACGCCAAAACCTGTTCGTCAGAACGGCCGCACGCCTTATCGCATCGGCCTGAAACATATACGGGGCAAGGCTCATCCTCTGCATAACCGTCCGGAAGGATACCGGCTGCGGCAGGACACAATCCGTATGTTTCCGCCCACGACGACAAAGCCCGTCTCGCCGCCTTTTTATTGGCAAATAATCCGGTAGGCGGATTATCCGCCACACCGTTTTTCAAAGCCGCTGTTTTTGCCTTCAAGATGCCGTCTGAACCTTTTTCAAACCTGACCGTCGTAAATGTTTTCAGCAGATTTTTGGCAGATACGTAACAATCCGCCCCATAATGCCCGACCAATTCCGCTTTAACCTTATGTACATGCAGCCTGCCCAATGCGGGAAAAAACCGAACCTCCTCCGTATTGCACCAATCAAACGGGGCTTTTCCGGAATCCAATAAAGCCGAAACCTCGCTATATACCCGTTCAAACGTACCGATATAATTTATTGCTCCCCCGCCGTCGAAACAGGCAAGCACCCCCATACCGTCAGGCAAACCGTACAACTGTTCCCTCAACCGTTCGGGCAGCGTGGCAGGCAGCGGTTTCGGATTCATCAAACGGAAACACTGCCTGATCCATGCCTCAACCCCATGTTCCGACAGGCTGCATTCCAAATAATCACACAATGCCGATACATCCGCCATCGCACGATGCCTGTCTTCCACAACAATCCCCAACCTTTCGATGATGCTGTCCAGGCTGTGCTTGTAAAATTGCGGATACAGACACCGGGACAGTTGCACACTGCACAAAGCAGGCGATGAAAATCCGATACCCGCACGATGAAACTCATGCTTTAGAAACGTATAGTCGAAACGGCTGTTATGCGCAACCAGCACACAACCCTTCAATACCGAAAACAACTCGCCGGCAATCTCTGCAAAAACAGGCGCGTCGGCAACCATGCCGTCTGAAATCCCCGTCAGCTCCGCCACAAACTTCGGAATCGGTTTTTGAGGATTGACCAGCCATTCATACCTCTCCGCCCTTCCCTGCTCAAACTTGAGCAAAGCCACTTCGGTTACCCTGTCTTCATACAGATTGCCGCCCGTCGATTCCAAATCAACCACGGCAACAGGCATTCCAAACCGTAAAAACGCCTTTTCCAGCAAGGGCCAGCGAGAAGCAACAATCATTTTATTCTCTTTAAATTCAAACAATAAACCGATATTTTACACTTTTAAGGCATTTCATCCAACAAAACAATTGACAGAATCCGATGATTACCCTAAAATTCAAATCTTTCTTGCAGCGCACCCGTAGCTCAGTTGGATAGAGTATCTGGCTACGAACCAGAGGGTCGGGCGTTCGAATCGCTCCGGGTGCGCCAGTAAGAAAATACAATATGCGCCCATCGTCTAGCGGTTAGGACATCGCCCTTTCACGGCGGTAACCGGGGTTCGATTCCCCGTGGGCGTGCCAAATTCCAAATCCCCGAGATTATCCCTCGGGGATTTTTTATTGCCTCGGCAACTCGTTACCATAGTTAAAATTTAACAAGCACTATTTTCACTTTTTATCCTTTCCTACAACTTCGAATTTACGTATCCACATAAATTTATATTTTCTACAATTTCAATACTATCCAATTATTGCTTATTCATTTTTCTTATAGTAACTGGGATATAGAGGGTGTTCAAATAAACCATCATCAATCATTTTCTCAATCTTCGCCGGCAAATCAACTTTATATACTTTGTTATAAATAGCTGTGCTTAAACATTCAAATCCGCCTCCCGAAGAAGCATCACCTAAAAAATTTTGAATTGCTTCTATATCGGGATAATGATCAGGATTATGTAGATAACGCATATATTCCTCTAAAACTCGTCTAATGTATAGAAAGTCTTTCAGGTTCATTGTTATTTTTTCCTTATCAGAAATAGCATCTAATCCATATTCAACGATATCTTTTATACTTGTATATTTTATCATCATCTTTACCTACCCCCTTCATCAGAATCTCAGACGTAATCGAATCATATTCAAACCTTTGCCGTGCAAACCGATATCCCATAACCGGATGCGGTGTCCATCCAACATTTTACCCGATTGAAACGCCTGATATATTGCACCCCATCAACGTGGCATTACTTTTCTTAACAATCCCCTTTGACAGCAACTGACTAGGCTTTTTTATGCCATCATCAAATTTATAGTGGATTAACTTTAAACCAGTACGGCGTTGCCTCGCCTTGCCGTACTATTTGTACTGTCTGCGGCTTCGTCGCCTTGTCCTGATTTAAATTTAATCCACTATAATATTTTCTTTCCCGATTGAAACAGGCATAACGGCATAAGCCCGAATCCCCGGCTGCTTTTCTGTTTACCACCGTAATATTTAGAGTATAATACCAAATTTGAGCAATGGTTCTAAAACAGTTAGAACCATTTTTCATGAGCCTGACTGATTCGTATACTCGGAGAAACTGATGCAGAATATTTTTGACCCTTTGATTATTCGTGGAAAATCCCTTATCCCCATCGTACAGGGCGGTATGGGGGTCGGTGTTTCCGCATCGGGTTTATCCAGCGCGGTGGCGCGTGAAAACGGTATCGGAACGATTGCCAGTGTGGATTTGCGCCACCTTCACGAAGACCTGCTCGCCGAATCCCAAATCAATCCGAGTGAAGAGAAATATACGTCTTTGAACTGTACCGCATTAGACAGGGAAATCCAAAAAGCCAAGAGTGCTTCAGAGGGAAAAGGGCTGATTGCGGTCAACGTGATGAAGGCGGTCAAAGACCACGCCGCGTATGTCCGCCAGGCTTGCGAATCAGGGGCGGATGCGGTCGTGATGGGTGCCGGTCTGCCTTTGGACCTGCCGGAAATGACCGAGGGCTATCATAAAGATGTTGCCCTGCTGCCAATTCTATCCGAATCGCGCGGTATTAATATCGTCTTGAAACGTTGGATGAAAAAAGGCATATTGCCCGATGCGATTGTAGTCGAACATCCTGCCCACGCGGCCGGACATTTGGGTGCATCAACCGTTGAAGGCGTAAACGATGCTAAATTCGACTTCAAACGCGTGATTGAGGAAACGTTTGAAGTTTTCAAAAGTTTAGGGCTGGAAAGCGAAAAAATCCCGCTTATTCTTGCGGGAGGCATGGCAAATTTTGAAAAAGTCAAAACCGCCCTAAAGAACTGGGGAGCCTCTGCCGTTCAAATCGGTACGGCTTTTGCCGTTACCGAAGAAGGAGATGCACACCTTAACTTCAAAAAAACGCTCGCCGGTGCGGAAACCGAAAAAGTAGTCGAATTTATGTCTGTTGCCGGTTTGCCGGCGCGCGGTGTCCGCACCAAATTCCTAGACAGCTACATCAAGCGTGAAAGCAAACTTCAGGCAAACGCCAAAGCTGACCCGCGCCGCTGTACCCAAGGTTTAAACTGCCTGACCAGTTGCGGCCTGCGCGACGGGCTTTCCAAAGCCGGACAATTCTGCATTGATATCCAGCTTGCCGCCGCATTCCGTGGAGAAGTAGATAAAGGCCTGTTCTTCAGAGGTAAAGACCCTCTTCCCTTCGGCAATGCCATCCGCACCGTCCGCGAGACGATACAATATCTGCTGACGGGGAGCGAACCTGTTGCAACGCTCGGACGATGACATCAGGTAGGATTTGATTTGCAACAAAATGCCGTCTGAAGCCTTTCAGACGGCATTTTTCAGGCTGCGTTTCGGAATAGTGTCGAAAAAACGGAGAGAAATAAAAACGTTTTTA
>NZ_JAGTUI010000009.1:34927-36399 GCF_018224585.1 Neisseria sp. Marseille-Q1983 | reverse complement strand
TGTGAACAAAACGCCTTCTGCATTGTGTCAGGCATACAACATAAATGCCGTCTGAAGCTGTTCAGACGGCATTTTTCAGGCTGCGTTTCGGAATGGGTGTTAAAAGAGATACATTTATTTTCGTCCGATAAATCAGACCATCACGCCGAATAATCAAACAATGCCTGCCCGACATTGCATATAACAAACCAATGCAATGAAAACACGGCTTTTTTATTTGCTTCCGGCATTATTGAAAAGTTTGTCCATCGGGGTCAAATCGACCGCATTGCCTTGGCTGGTAATCCATTTGTTCTCGACGCGCCACACGCCTGCCGCGTCCTCCACGCGCACATACCAGTGGTTGGTCGGCGGAAGGGTTTTGAACACCGCCTCATATTCCGCCCTGCCGTTCTGCGCACTACCGACAGGCTTAAGGTTTACGGTTTGATCGTCCGCCTTGCGGGTCGGATGCATCAACAGCAGCTTCAACGGTTGATTTCCGTCAAATTCGCCGCTGACGAACACTTTTGCCGCATTCATATCGGGGGAAATGAGAACCTGCACCCCGATATGCCGTCTGACGGCTTCTTCATCCCGATGAAGCTGGATGTCGATATGCTTGCCGTCTTTATAATAATCGTCCGTAACCAAATCTGTCGCATGCTGCTGTGCGACAAAAAACATGGCGACGCTGGCGATGACGACAAAAATCGGCCCCGCCATCAAGACCCACGGCCAGACGTGTTTGTACCAAGGCTTGATTGGATTGTTTTGAGACACGGTTATTCTCCGATAAAGGTTGCGTCTTCTTCCAAAACAACCGGCTTGCCGTCTGATGCACCGCTTTCGCGGTATTGGAAGATAAACTCGATAGGATGACTGCCTTTGTCCGCGTATTCCGGAATGGTGGACACTTGGACGGGAAGGGTTACTGTTTCGCGCGGGGCAACCTTGATACCGCCTTCAGGCAGCCCAGTCAGGGCTATTTCGTCAAATCCTTTGACACTTGCGGTAATCAGCTGTTCTTTTTCACTGTTGTTGATAATACGCAGGCTATATGCGTTTTCCAGCCAGCCTTTGGCGTTTTCGCGCACCATTACGCCACGGTCTTTCAAAATATCGACTTCGACCATTTTGCGCGTGGACAAACCGACCAGGAAGGCGGCGATAACCACTGCCAACACCGCGCCATAACCTGCCACGCGCGGTCTGAGCAACCGTTTTTTAATGTCTTTTTCGGCATATTCGTGTTCCAGCGCGCTTTCGGTCGTATAACGGATTAATCCGCGCGGATAGCCCATTTTGTCCATAATCTCATCGCACGCGTCGATACAGGCGGCGCAGCCGATACATTGGTATTGCAGTCCGTTGCGGATATCGATGCCGACAGGGCAGACTTGGACGCACATCGCACAGTTGATGCAGTCGCCCAAACCCGCCTCTTCCTTGTTAACCGTTTTCTTGCGGGCTCCGCGCGGTTCGCCGCGTTC
>NZ_JAGTUI010000009.1:5381-34829 GCF_018224585.1 Neisseria sp. Marseille-Q1983 | reverse complement strand
CCCCGCCTCTTCCTTGTTAACCGTTTTCTTGCGGGCTCCGCGCGGTTCGCCGCGTTCCGCGTCATAAGAAACAATCAGCGTGTCCTTGTCGAACATCGCGCTTTGGAAACGTGCGTACGGGCACATATGCAGGCATACTTTTTCGCGCATGATGTGGGCGAAGAAGAAGGTCATAAAGCCGTAAAACGCTGCGGCAAACATCGCGCCGCCGCCTGCTACTCCGGTGAATAAATCGGGAACGAACTGGCGGATGGGGACAAACCAGCCTGCAAACGTGATGCCCGTCCACGCGCAGACAAGGAAAATCAGCAGGTATTTGGTGGCTTTGATGCGGATTTTGGTGAAATTCCACGGCGATTTTTCCAGTTTCAGCCGTTTGTTTCTATCGCCTTCGACCAGGTTGTCAATCCACAGCATAATTTCGGTGTAAACCGTTTGCGGGCAGGAATAGCCGCACCACAGTCGCCCTGCAATCGTCGTCCACCAAAACAGCCCGAAGGCGCAAATCATCAGCAGCAGGGCAAGGTAAATCAAATCGCCCATCCCCAACGACAATCCGAAAATGAAGAAATGCCGTTCGGGGATATTGAAAACGACAGCCTGCCTGCCGCTCCAGTTGAACCACGGAATCACATAAAACACAAACTGCGTCGCCAATACGGCGGCGATACGCAGTTTGGCAAACCGCCCTTCCGCTTTTTTGGGATGGATGCGTTCGCCTTCGGGATGGATTTGAATCACGCTTGCTCGCGGATCAAACGTTTTTTTCACTTTCGGTGCGGCTTTTGTTTTTTCGGACGGGCTGTGCTCGGGTTCCGGATTACCGGCTTGATTTTCCGTGGTCATGCTACGTTCCTTGATTTTTGATTAATGGTTTGTCCGTCGTGGCTACTGTTTTCTTTTCAGACGGCATTTTGCTTTTTTTGATGTCTTTACGTTTTGATATTTTCAGAAAATATATTTTTCTCAAAATACACTCTTGCTATTGTACAACTTTATGCACTTATTGATACGCAAAAAGATAAATATCCGAACAATACCGCCCCAAATGCACCTCCCCTTCACGGACAAAGCCATATATGCTGAAAACTTCCTTATTTGAATATAATTAAAAAACAACGGGTAAGAAATAAATAGGCAAATGACTGCAAAAAACGTCGATACCCCATCATAAACAAACACTATTTATTTAATAAATAATTTGTAACACTTTGTTTTCAAAAGTATAGAAACACCTTTCACATCCAAGCTGAAACCGATATCCCGATACCCGGAGCATATATCCTTCCGGCACAGCCGTACCGCCCGCTCCTCCTTTTCTTGAAAGCATATACGAATCGGGCGATAATCAACGCCGTCTGACCATCCACTTATCCAAAACACCAGCAAGGAAAATACAAAATGTCTCAACTGGCAAACGCAATCCGCTTCCTCTCGGCCGATGCCGTTCAAAAAGCCAATTCCGGCCACCCCGGCGCGCCTATGGGCATGGCGGAAATGGCAGAAGTATTGTGGACGAAATTCCTGCATCACAATCCCGCCAACCCCAAATTCTACAACCGCGACCGCTTCATCCTCTCCAACGGCCACGCGTCCATGCTGTTGTACAGCCTGCTGCACCTGACCGGCTACAACCTGAGCATTGAAGACCTGAAAAACTTCCGCCAGCTGCACAGCAAAACCCCCGGCCACCCCGAATACGGCTACACCGACGGCGTGGAAACCACGACCGGCCCGTTAGGGCAAGGGATTGCCAACGCGGTGGGTATGGCATTGGCGGAAAAAATCCTTGCCGCCGAGTTTAATAAAGACGGTTTGAACATCGTCGATCACTACACCTACGTCTTCATGGGCGACGGCTGCCTGATGGAAGGCGTATCGCACGAAGCCTGTTCGCTCGCCGGCACTTTAGGCTTGGGCAAACTGATTGTTTTGTATGATGACAACAATATTTCCATCGACGGCAAAGTGGACGGCTGGTTTACCGAAAACATCCCGCAACGCTTTGAAAGCTACGGCTGGCACGTCGTTCCCAACGTAAATGGTCATGACACCGCCGCCATTCAGACGGCCATCGAAGCCGCCCGCGCCGAAACCGGCAAACCGTCCATCATCTGCTGCAAAACCTTAATCGGCAAAGGCAGTGCCAACAAAGAAGGCAGCCACAAAACCCACGGCGCACCTTTGGGCACGGACGAAATCGAAGCCACGCGCAAACATCTGGGCTGGGCTTACCCCGCCTTTGAAATCCCGCAAGAAATTTACGACGCATGGAGCGCGAAAGAGCAAGGTGCGAAATTGGAAGCCGAATGGAACGAACTGTTCGCGCAATACCAAGCCAAATATCCTGCCGAAGCCGCAGAATTCGTGCGCCGCATGGATAAAAAACTGCCGGATAATTTCGATGAATACGTTCAAGCCGCATTGAAAGAAGTGTGCGCAAAAGCCGAAACCATCGCCACCCGCAAAGCCAGCCAAAACAGCATCGAAATCTTGGCAAAAGAGTTGCCTGAATTGGTAGGCGGTTCTGCCGACCTGACCCCGTCCAACCTGACCGACTGGTCAAACAGCGTCTCCGTTACCCGCGACAAAGGCGGCAACTACATCCACTACGGCGTGCGCGAGTTCGGCATGGGCGCCATCATGAACGGCCTTACCCTGCACGGCGGCGTGAAACCCTTTGGCGCGACCTTCCTGATGTTCAGCGAATACGAACGCAACGCCTTGCGCATGGCGGCACTGATGAAAATCAACCCCGTGTTCGTGTTCACCCACGATTCCATCGGACTCGGCGAAGACGGCCCGACCCACCAACCCATCGAGCAAACCGCCACCCTGCGCCTGATTCCGAACATGGACGTATGGCGTCCGTGCGATACCGCCGAATCCTTGGTGGCATGGGCAGAAGCGGCAAAAGCCGAAGACCACCCGTCCTGCCTGATTTTCAGCCGTCAAAACCTGAAATTCCAAGCGCGCAACGAACAACAACTGAACGACATCAAACGCGGCGGCTACGTCATCAGCGAAGCCCAAGGCAACGCCCAAGCCGTCATCATTGCCACCGGCTCAGAAGTCGAGCTGGCTTTAGAGGCGCAAAAAGCCCTCGCCGCGCAAAACATCGCCGTACGCGTCGTTTCCATGCCGTCCACCAACGTCTTCGACCGCCAAGACGCCACCTATCAAGCTGCCGTCCTGCCCGAAGGTCTGCCGCGCGTTGCCGTAGAAGCCGGACACGCCGACGGCTGGTACAAATACGTCGGCCTGAACGGCGCAGTCGTCGGCATCAACCGCTTCGGCGAATCCGCCCCTGCCGATCTGCTGTTCAAAGAATTCGGCTTTACCGTGGACAATGTGGTCGATACTGTGAAATCAGTGCTGTAACCCCACACCTAAACAAATGCCGTCTGAAACCAATTAGGGCTTCAGACGGCATTTTTATATTCTCGCTGCCATGATGCTTTCTCATCACATCAATCTCTATTATAATATTTGCGAATCACTCTTATTCACATTTAAAAAGGAGAAACGCATGAACACCCGTACCGAACACGACACCATGGGCAATGTCGAAGTCCCGTCCGAATCCTATTGGGGCGCGCAGACCCAGCGTAGCCGCAACAATTTCAAAATCGGCGGCGAAACCCTGCCGCAGCCGTTGATTTATGCTTTGGCACTGGTGAAAAAAGCCGCAGCCGCGACCAATGTTTCCCTCGGCAGGATTAAGCCCGAACAGGCGGATTTGATTACGCAGGCGGCAGATGATGTGTTGAACGGCAAGCTCGACGGGCAATTCCCCTTAGTGGTTTGGCAGACCGGCTCCGGTACGCAGTCCAATATGAACATGAACGAAGTGCTGGCAAACCGCGCCAACGAAATCGCCGGTACGGGTTTGGCAGCGTATCAGCCCGTCCATCCCAACGACCATGTGAACCACGCGCAATCGACCAACGACGCGTTCCCGACCGCCATCCACGTCGCCGCCGCGATTGAAATCAACCGCCACCTTATTCCGGCGGTAAAAGCCCTGCGCGACACCTTGGACAAAAAAGCCAAAGAATTCGCCCCCATCGTCAAAATCGGCCGTACCCATTTGCAGGACGCAACGCCGCTGACTTTGGGTCAAGAATTTTCTGGCTACGTTTCCCAGCTTGATCACGGTTTAGGCCGTCTGAACGACGCGCTCAAAGGTTTGTACGAACTCGCTTTGGGCGGCACGGCGGTCGGCACGGGCTTAAATAGCCATCCCGAATACGCCAAAAAAGCAGCAGCCAAACTCGCCGAATTGTCCGGCCTGCCGTTTGTCAGCGCGCCGAACAAATTTGAAGCCTTGGGCGGACGCGATGCCGCCGTTGCCGCTTCGGGCGCATTGAAAACGCTGGCGGCAAGCCTGAACAAAATCGCCAACGACATCCGCTGGCTGGCAAGCGGCCCGCGTTGCGGTTTGGGCGAAATCAAAATCCCCGAAAACGAGCCGGGTTCGTCCATCATGCCGGGCAAAGTCAACCCGACCCAATGCGAAGCGATGACCATGGTGTGCTGCCAAGTGTTCGGCAACGACGTTACCATCGGCATGGCAGGCGCGTCGGGCAATTTCGAGCTGAACGTCTATATGCCCGTTATCGCCTACAACCTCTTGCAATCCATCCGCCTGTTGGGCGACGCGTGCAACAGCTTCAACGAACACTGCGCCGCTGGTATCGAACCGGTACCGGAAAAAATCGACTATTTCCTGCACCATTCCCTGATGCTGGTTACTGCGTTAAACCGTAAAATCGGCTACGAAAACGCCGCCAAAGTCGCCAAAACCGCCTACAAAAACGACAAATCGCTGCGCGAAACCGCCGTTGAGTTGGGCTTGTTGACGGGCGAAGAGTTTGATGAGTTGGTCGTTCCTGCCGATATGGTTCATCCGCGCTAATCTTTCCCTCAAATAAAATGCCGTCTGAAACCTCTTTCAGACGGCATTTCCCGTTGCCTGCAAACTAGCGGCGTTTGAACAGCCTGTCCCCCACCGCCGCCGTAACCGCACCCCCGACCACGATCAGTGCGCCGGCATAACCCAAACCGTTCATATCCGGCGCGGCAAAAGTATCAGGCATCACATAATGCCCGAGCAAAGAAAATATTACGGTAAACACGGGGAGCAAGGTTGTTACCACGCTGACTTTGGAAGCCTCCCAATGTTTCAACGCCTCGCCGAACGAGCCGTAACCGATTAAAGTATTCAAGCAGCAATACACAAAACAAACCCACGCCAACGTACCGTCCAAACTTCCGATGTGTGCCGGTTCGGCAAACGGCAGGAACACGGCGGCACTTGCCGCATAAATCAACAGCAGAATCTGTTGCGGACCGAATTGCGCCGACAGCAGCTTTTGCGCCACGGCATAACACACCCAGGCCATACTGCCTGCCGCACACAGCAACACGCCTTGCGCATACGCGCCCAAACCCGACAACTCGCCGAATTTATCGTTAAAAAACATAAGCAAACCGGCAAGCAGCAAAACCAAGCCGATTTTCTGAGCGGCAGTCATCCGGTCTTTAAACACCAACACGCCGACAACAATCATCGTAAACGGCGAAATCTGCCACAAAACCTGCGTCGTGGTCGGCGAAATATAATGCAGCCCTTGGGCAATCAGCACAAAGTTTGCCGAAATGCCCACCACACCGAGCAACAGCAGCCTGAATGACCGCCAAGAAAAATACCGCCGCTTCGGCAGCCGCCCGCCCAATGCCAGCAAAACAAACAATACCGCCGCCGCCACGGTAAAACGCACCCACACCAGCGTCGGCGCATCGACAAATTTCAATACCTGCCGCACGGCAATCGGCAGCGTCCCCCACGTCATCGCCGCCAAAAGTGCCAGCGAGAAGCCTAGGAGCGGCCTTTGGTTTTCCATCCTGATTTTCCTATTTTTAAACAACCGTATTGCCGGACGATGCCGGTTTGCCGCATCGGGCAATAATGGTTCAAGCGTTTGACGTTTGATTCCAAACCTTTGGTTTCAAACACACCGGCTGAAGCTCGACTATTGCTTCGCGCTATTTGAAAACACCGCCTGAATTTTAAAATGCCGTCTGAAAACAGAGGGGACGTTCGGCAGGCATCACTGCCTCAAAACGCCCGAACGGTGCAATCGCAATGTTCCGCCCAACGCAAGGGGCGGCAACAAGCCGGCCCAAATGCAAAAAAGAGAAACCCTGACCCGTAAGGTTTAAGGTTTCTCCGTCCTTTATGATTTCCCTCCGCGAGGATGTCCGACCGTAAAATTCAGAACGGGATGTCGTCGTCAATATCCTCGACCGGGGCGGCGGCAGGCACGGGTTGGCGGCGAGGCGCGGCCGGTGCTTCTTGGGGATGGGACGGCGCGTCGGGAGCGGGCTGCCGGCTTTGCTGCGCGGGGCGTTGGTAAGCCTCCTGACTCTGACCGTAACCTTCCTCGTAAGGCGCGCCGCCGCTGTTTTCATTGCGCCCGCCCAACATTTTCATTTCGTTGGCGATAATATCGTAAGCGGTGCGTTCGATGCCGTCTTTACCTTGGTATTTGCGGCTTTGGATTCTGCCTTCCAAATAAACCAGCCCGCCTTTTTTGAGGTATTGGCCGGCAATTTCCGCCAGTTTGCGGTACATCGTGATGTTGTGCCACTCGGTGCGCTCCACGCGCTGACCGTTGCGGTCGTTCCAAGTTTCGCTGGTGGCGACGCTGAAATTGCAGACGGCTTCGCCGTTGGGCATATAGCGTACTTCGGGATCGCGTCCGAGACGGCCGATAAGGATGACTTTGTTCAATGACATTTTTTAAACTCCTGTGATGATTTTTTCAGCGGCAGCCTGATCGAAACCCTTCTGCAACACTTTGAGATAGACGGTCTGCCCGTCGAAACTGAAACCGATGTCTTCCACACCCTCAAGCTCCGACAAGGCACGGTATAACCCTTCCTGATTGCCCTGCCACACGCCGCCGACAGGGTAACTGAGGTTTTTGACGGGCTTGGGCGCAGGCGATAAAACAGCAATTACCAGCCACAGCAGCATCAATATGCTGCAAAAGGCAAACACGCCGGAAAAGCCGTATTTTTGGAACAACAAGCCGCCTGCCGCACCGCCGGCAAACAGTCCGAGCGACTGCATCGTGTTGTACACGCCCATCGCCGTACCCTTCAGGTCGGACGGCGCGATTTTGGAAACCATAGACGGCAAACTGGCCTCCAACACATTGAAACCGATAAAATAAACAACCAAATAAGCGGTAATCAAGCCTACCGAGCGCATACCGGACAGCAAACCGAGCTGCGCCGCCGCAATACAGACGATACCCAAAACAAAAACCTGTTTGAGCTTGTTGCGCGTCTCGCCGACGATAATCAGCGGAACCATCACCACCAAGCCCGTAATGGTCGAGGGCAGATAGACTTTCCAATGCTGGATTTTTTCCAAACCAAGCTGGGTCATCGCGAAAGGCAGCGCGGTAAACAATGCCATTTGCGCGGCGTGCAGGGCGAAAATGCCGAAATCGAGCGTCAGCAGCCTACGGTTTTTCAAAACCTCGCCTATGCGCGAAGGCTGTGCCTGCGTATCTTCGTGCAGCTTAGAAACCTCCGGGTCGGGAGTCATAAACGCCACCACGCCGATACTGGCAACGGTCAAAATACCGGTCAGCATAAACAGTCCGCGTACGCCCACCGCGTCGGCAATCACAGGGGCAACGACGAGGCTGACCGAAAACGTCAGACCGATACTCAAACCGATCATCGCCATCGCGCGGGTACGCACGCCGTCGCGCGTCAAATCCGCCAGCAGCGCGGTAACCGCCGCACTGACCGCTCCCGCACCCTGTATGGCGCGTGCGGCGACCAGCATGGGCAGCGTATCGGCGGCGGCGGCAAGAAAGCTGCCCGCTGCAAACACAATCAGCCCCGCATAAATGGTTTTCTTGCGCCCGAACTTGTCGGAAGCGATACCCAAAGGCAGTTGCAGCAGAGCCTGCGTCAGCCCGTAAATGCCCATTGCCAGCCCGACCAGCGTTTTGTTGCCTTCCGCGCCGGGCAGCGAAGCGGCATACACCGACAATACGGGCAGCACGAGGAACATACCTAGCATACGCAGCGCGTACACGCCGGAAAGCGTCGTACTGGCGCGCCATTCGTGCGGAAACATTTGGATGCGGTTGTCTCTTGCCATCATATTTTTTCAGACGGCATCAACAGTTGCAATGCCGTCTGAACTTCCAGTGAACAGATTTTCGGATTATACAGGATTCGCCGTATTTCGGTTGCGGCACAATGCGCCTACCACTGCCAACGGTTGCGCCACGCGCCCAAAACGGCGTTCGGATATTTATTGCTGCCGAGGCTGCCGTTAAAACGGGCAAGTGCGCGGACGATGTCGCCTTTTTCAAGGTTGCGGTAATGGCGCAGGATGGTGCAGCCGTAACGCAGGTTGGTGCGGATGTCGAACAGGTTGTGCGCCGGTTTGCCGATGTAGTTTTTCCAAAACGGCATAACCTGCATCAGGCCGCGCGCACCGACACCGCTGATTGCATACTGGCGGAACGCGCTTTCCACCTCAATCAGCCCCAACACAATCTGCGTATCCAAACCGGCCCGGCTGCTTTCGTACTGAATATTGACCAGCAGCCTGCGCCGCTCCTCCTCATCGGGGACAAACCTTGCCAATCGCGCAGACATCGCGGACAACCAACGTTCGCCCTCTTTCGGATTGTCAAACACCAGCCTCGGCGGATTAACGCTGCCGACAGAGCTCCTCATTACGGAAGCCACATCGTCGGCAAGCGTTTCTTCACGTTGCGCGCCGGCTTGTGCCAGCGGGCTGAGCAACAACGCGCCGGCGGCACACAACAGGCGGCGGCGTTGCAGATTGACGGGTAGGGTATCGGTCAGTTTTTTCATAGGGAACGGGGGCGCGTCCGGACGTTTCAGACGGCATTAAATATTCAAACAGACATAATTGCTTCCAACGCGAAAAACCGCGCACAAAATCCAAGCACGGCATATCGCCCTGCCCTTTTCAGGCAAATCTTGATTTTACCGCTCTCAAGAACGCTTGTCCAAACAGGCACAGGCAACACCGCCCGGGCATTTCCCGTTTTCAACGACTATCCGTCGTCCGGATGGTGCAGCAGCACCATCAGCGCCTCACGCTTTTCGGGCGGCAGCAGGCGGAAATATTTCAACAGCAGGGCTTCTTGCGGCGAAGCCGCACCTTCCGTGCCGGAGAGCCTGCCGTGGCGCAGCCATTCCGCGCTGGTATCCAGCCATTTTGCCAGTGTCTCGATTTTATCCGGAGTCGGAATCGACCTGCCGACCAGCCAATGGTGGAATGCCTGCGTACTGACAGGCTGATTGGGATGGCGCAGGTTGAAGCGGTTGGCGAGGCTGGCATTGGACAGCTCGTCCAAACCCGCGAGGCGTATTGCTGTTTTCAAACGTTCGCTGAAATCGGTTTTATCTTGTTCGGTATGCATAATGGCGGATTATGAATAGCCGACTGTTGCCTCCTTTAAACAGAATAATTGATAGCATTAACAATTTAGTTGCCAGCAAAAGTGAATATGGGCATAATGGGAAGCGGTTTACACAACCATAAATTTATTTACTTAATTTCTGAAATTTTGGGGATTTATGATGACTTTGAACAAAGTTTTCGCATTGAGCATGATTGCCTTAAGCTTAGCGGCTTGTAAGACCACTAGGACTTACCACAATTATTACTACAACGGCGCAAGCACCCAAGCAGCAGGCGGCAACTCTGCAACTCAGCCATCCGGCAACGGCGCAACTGCAACGCAACCGTCCGGCAACAGCGGCAACACAGCGACACAGCCGTCCAACAACAACGGCAACACAGCGACACAGCCGTCCAACAACGGCGGCAACACAGCGACACAGCCGTCCAACAACGGCGGCAACTCTGCAACGCAACCGTCCGCTGCCAACGACAATCCTCCCCCGTTTACACTGACAAACAACACACCTGATTTTTCAGTCAGCGTCAGTGGATTGAAACGTGAGGCTGAAGGAGATGTGCGTAAGTTGGCTGCAGAATACGGTGTGGATGATGCAACTGTTTTGAGTTACCGCGTCAGCACTCTGGGTCAAAATGCCAATAGCGGCTCTCTTGATTTGTCTAAAGTACCTTTGAAAGAGCTGACCCGCGCTGATCATACAGAATCTGCACAGGTACGTGCAAAGGGTGAAATTTATACACTGACCCGCAGCGGCGAGTCCCATATCTACCGTCAGAATTATTCTCTGATTGCCGGCATTAAACCGACTTCCTACTCGATTCAAGGGCCTGGAGTGAATGAAACTGAGGCTATCCGTGATGAAGATTATCTGACCATCAAAGGTACGCCGACTAAAACCTTGCCCGCAGCCGGTAAAGCAACTTATTCCGGTGCTGCATTCGACGGAAGAAATCAAGGCGTGTTGAACTACTCCGTCGATTTCGAGGAAAGAACGGGTGAGGGCAACATTACCGGTTTGGGTGAAAAAGTCGTCTTGAACAAGGGTAGCATAACCCATATCGATCATAATAACGAAATTGATGGAAGCCACCTTGAAGGCCACGGTATTAAAGGTTCTTCTAATAAAGGTGATTACGAACTCGGCTTCTTCGGTGCCAATGCCGAAGAAATCGTCGGTACGGTTACTGAAGGTACAAATAGCATCGGCTTTGCCGGCTCCCGTTAACCCCGCCTGATACAAATGCCGTCTGAAACCGGAAACGGTCTTTCAGACGGCATTTCGACCATTTGACTGCGCGGTTTGCCCGTCCGGTCCCTTGCCCTGAAACTGTTTGACTTATGAAAAAATTTGCTTTGCTTCTTTTGTCCGTGCCGGCGGCGGCTGTTGCCGAAACGCCCGTTTTGCCCATACCCGTGTCGAAGCAGGTGTTCGTGGACGGCAAATTCGACGATAGGATAGTGCCTGTCGAAAGGCTTGAAAGGGCTGACGAAACGGAAATTCCGGTTCTGCCGCTTGCTTCCTATGCCCCATCTTTTGACGAACAAATCGACAATGCCTTCCGCCTGTTGCAGCGTGCCGCATCGAAGCGGGCTGCCGCGCCTGTTATTGCGTCTGTCGGCAAGGCAGAAGAGACCGAAATCAAGCCTGTGGCGACACATAAGAAGTTTTCCAACGAGGCGGCTTTCGGTACGGGTGCGTCCGTGCCGTCTGAAACCCTTGCAGTCGGGGAAGCCGCCGAAGCCGTTTCAGACGGCAATGCCTCTCTTGCGGGTTTGGAAGAACAGATCAACCGCGCCGTCGTCGCCCGCGATTGGGACACGCTGCAAACGCTGCTGGAAAGCTATCGCGCCCTGCCGGATTTCAATCCGGTTCTGCACGATTACGCGCTGGGCGGTTTGCGCCGCAGCCAGTTGCGCCATAACGAGGCGGTGGCTTTGTATCGCGGCATTTTGGCGCAACAGCCCGATTTGGCGTATCCGCGTTTCGATTTGGGCGTAATGCTGTTTGAAAACAAACAGTACCGCGAGGCGAAGGCGGAATTGGAGCGGGCGAAACCCGATTTGCAGCCGCCGATGCGGCAGCTTGCCGACCGCTATCTTGCCGCCATAGACAAGGCTCAAGGCTGGAAGCCCAATGTGTCGCTGCAATACGAGCAAACGGACAATGTGAACAACGCTTCGTCCGAAAAAACGATTGAATTTGCAGGAAAAAGCTGGACGAAAACCGCCGACAGCCTGCCGCAAAAGGCACACGGTTTGCGCTACGGCTTGGGCGTGTCGCGCGAAATCAATGCGGGCGGGCATCATTTCCTCTACGGCGACATCAGCGGCGGCGGCGTGCACTATTGGGATAACAAAGATTTCAGCGAACAGAGCCTGCGCCTGTCGCTCGGCTATAAAAACCGTTCAGTAACGCGCTCGTTCGGCATCGTGCCGTTTATCGAGCAAAACCTCTTAGGCGGCAGCCGATACAATTTCGTCGGCGGCTTCAATGCCGATTTCTCCCAACGCTTGAGCGAACGCTGGCGGCTGACACTAAACGCGGGCAATATGTGGAAGCGTTATCAGGAAGACCGCACAGCCGCCCGATACGACAGCCATATGCCGCTGGCGGGTGCGACGCTAATGTATTCCGCTCCGAAAGACTGGCTGCTTTACGGCGGTGCGGACTGGTCGCACGACATGACGAAAGAGGCGGAACAGGCTTCCGTCCGCAAGGGTTTGCGTGTCGGCGCGGTCAAAACGTTCGACGGCGGCTTGGGTCTGCGGGCAAACCTGCGCTATACACGCAGGACGTTTGACGCACCCGGGACCATTGTGTACCGCTTCCCGCGTAAAGACCACGAATATCAGGCAAACCTGTCGTTGTGGCACGACAAAATCTCTTGGAAGGGATTTACGCCGCAACTCAATTTCCGCTATCTGAAAATCGACAGCAATATGAAAAGTTTTTACACACGCAAAAACACGCAGATTTTCATGAGCGTGGAAAAGGATTTCAAATAAGCGCAAAAAATGCCGTCTGAACGTTTTTCAGACGGCATTTTTTGCTGTCGGAAACATACCGGCGGCAACATCTGTGAGCGTAATCAAAAACAGCCGCATCATTAATTTTTGCTCCAAAATTTAAAGTTTTACTATAGTAGAAATAAATATCAAAACTGAAAATATTACTGAAAATATTTTATATTGTTTAACTTTTCTTTTATACGAATTCGCCTTTGTTGAAATTAATTGATAATCAAACCAGCAAGAAATAATTCCATAATAAAACATTCCAATCCAATAATAAAATTCAGGCCTCTTAGAATTGGTAAAAATTTTAAATCCATAATCTCTTTCAAAAGTAGCTATTATACAAGTAAACAATATCACCAACCCTAAACAGTCCAACATAAAAATATAGTTTAATTTTTTGTTCATACAATATTTCCAATATTATTCTTTACTTGCAGTTATAAAATCTTGTATAAATTCAATAGAAACTGAATTATCATCAGATCTGACTTTGTTATTTTCCATATTGAGCCTCTCTTTAATTTCTCAAGTTCATTGAGAAGCTTAAGTGCATTTTCAATTGAATCGCTCATATATTGTCAATGCCTGCGCCGTCAGAGTAACATTGCGTTTTTCCCCCACCGGTATCCGCCATGACCACCAATCCCGCAAACGTCCTTGCCTCCGTCGATTTGGGTTCCAACAGTTTCCGCCTCCAAATTTGCGAAAACAACAACGGACAGTTGAAAGTCATCGATTCCTTCAAACAGATGGTGCGCTTCGCCGCCGGACTGGACGAACAGAAAAACCTCAGCACATCCTCGCAGGAACAGGCTTTAGACTGCCTGGCAAAATTCGGCGAACGTCTGCGCGGCTTCCGCCCCGAACAGGTACGCGCCGTGGCGACCAACACCTTCCGCGTCGCCAAAAACATCGCGGGCTTCCTGCCCCGTGCCGAAGCGGCATTAGGTTTCCCCATCGAAATCATCGCCGGACGCGAAGAGGCGCGGCTGATTTATACCGGCGTGATCCACACCCTCCCCCCGGGCGGCGGTAAAATGCTGGTTATCGACATCGGCGGCGGTTCGACAGAATTTGTCATCGGCTCGACGCTGAATCCCAACATTACCGAAAGCCTGCCCTTGGGCTGCGTTACCTACAGCCTGCGCTTCTTCCAAAACAAAATCACCGCCAAAGACTTCCAAGCCGCCATTTCCGCCGCCCGCAACGAAATCCAGCGCATCAGCAAAAATATGAGGCGCGAAGGTTGGGATTTCGCCGTCGGCACATCGGGTTCGGCAAAATCCATCCGTGATGTGCTTGCCGCCGAAATGCCCCAAGAGGCGGACATTACCTACAAAGGAATGCGCGCCCTCGCCGAACGCATCATCGAAGCCGGTTCGGTCAAAAAAGCCAAATTTGAAAACCTGAAACCGGAACGCATCGAAGTTTTTGCCGGCGGACTTGCTGTGATGATGGCGGCGTTTGAGGAAATGAAACTCGACAGGATGACCGTAACCGAAGCCGCCCTACGCGACGGCGTGTTTTACGATTTGATCGGGCGCGGTTTAAACGAAGATATGCGCGGACAAACGGTTGCCGAGTTCCAACACCGCTACCACGTCAGCCTCAATCAGGCGAAACGCACCGCCGAAACCGCGCAAACCTTTATGGACAGCCTCTGCCACGCCAAAAACGTTACAGTTCAAGAGCTTGCCTTGTGGCAACAGTATCTCGGACGCGCCGCTGCGCTGCATGAAATCGGTTTGGACATCGCCCACACCGGCTATCACAAGCATTCCGCCTACATCCTCGAAAACGCCGATATGCCGGGCTTTTCACGCAAAGAACAGACCATACTTGCCCAACTGGTCATCGGTCATCGCGGCGATATGAAAAAAATGGGCGGCATTATCGGCACCAACGAAATGTTGTGGTATGCCGTTTTGTCGCTGCGCCTTGCCGCCCTGTTCTGCCGTTCGCGTCAAGATCTGGGTTTCCCGAAAAATATGCAGTTGCGCACGGATACGGAAAGCCACGGCTTCATCCTGCGTATTGACAGTGAATGGCTGGAACACCACCCCCTGATTGCCGACGCATTGGAATATGAAAGCGTCCAATGGCAAAAAGTCAATATGCCGTTTAAAGTCGAGGCCGTCTGAACCTTGCGGGGCAAATGCCGTCTGAATGATGTTCAGACGGCATTTGCCTGTCCGCAACATCCCGATATGCGCGGCACATCCTCCCTGCACGGTCATGCAGGCGTAAAAAACAAGGGGCATATAACTCAAAAACCGCCTGAAAATCTTCAGGCGGTTTCATTTGGGTTGCCGGCAGGCGGCATCTCGTCATTTTTGCCAAAGCAACAAATTATTTGGCGGCGTCTTTCATTTTGTCTGCCGCTTCCTGAGTCGCATCGGCAGCTTTGTTCAAAGTGTCTTTAGCCGCTTCGCTTACCGCTTCTTTGGTTTCGGCTGCCGCGTCTTTGGCTTCAGTTACAGCTTCCCCGGCACTTGCCTTTGCATCAGCCGCAGCATCTTTGACTTGGTCTTTCGCTTCTTCGACGGCAGAAGCGGCAGATTCGGAGGCAGAAGCCGCAGCATCTTTAACATCGGATTCAACGGCTTGGGCCGCTTCTTTAGTCTCCTGTTTGGCTTCTTGCGAACAAGCTGCCAAGGCAGCCGCCATCATTGCGGCAATCAATAATTTTTTCATGTCTTATCCTTCTTGAGTTGTTGATTAAGGTTTTGCTTAAAAACCGGACCGTGCCTCATCAATCGGCTGATTTTGCCCATCGGCCGAAGAGAAAACGGTTTCCCGTTTAGTTAAAACCCATTATATTAAATATAAAGGTTTTTTCTCGAACAATAAGGCGGCATCAATGCCATATTGAAACACGTCCGAAAACTATTTTATGAAAACAGTTCGGAAAATTGTAACACATATCCCCCTCCTTTTGAGTTTCCCGACGGTGCGGACTTTTTCCTGCAGGGTTTGAAAAACCCAAATATATTCCGGGATGTCCGAATACCTCAATAATGGCGGCGGCGGAAATAAAACGCCCCCTCGCTGTCGATTTCCAGCACATAGCGTCCGTTCTGTACGGCGGCATAGCCGCTTTTGCCTGCCTGATAGGGTTGCAGGGAGGAATGCGAAACCAGGTAATCCGTCAGCTTCCCGCCGTCTTGCGCGACATTGTCCACCAGCTTGGCAAACAAGGTATGGCACACGCCGTTTTCCGCCCAGCCCGAAGGCGCGCCTTTGCCGTCGGTTTCCATACATTTGCCGCTGACGGCTTCCAAGTCGCCGGGATGCTTGCCTATCAGTCGGATAACGTTTTGTTCCGGCAAGCCTTTAATCGGATAGCTGATTTGTTTTTTGCCGTCGTTGGTTTTGCCTTCGCTGCTTTGTCCCAAAGCCAAACCGGCAATCGCCGTATTGTCGATGTATTTGACTTTGAAAACCGGTTTCGGCGCGCTTTGTACCGCGTTTTGCGGCTGTTCCGCCGTATTTTCGGATTTGCCGCAGGCGGCAAGCAGCAGGCAGCCGCCCAATACGGCAAAAGGTATTTTCAGCATTCCACACTCCTGATGGTTTCAAAATGCCGTCTGAAATGCCGTCTGAAACGCGGCAGGCGGAGGTTCGGACGGCATTGGGTTTATTTCAACGGACGGATGCCGACCGCATCGCGTACTTTATCTAATAATTCGCGCGCTTCTTTGCGCGCTTTGGCCGCGCCTGCCTGCAAAATCTCTTCGATTTGCGAAGGGTCGGCGGTCAATGCGTTGTAGCGTTCGCGCGGTTCGGCGAGTTCGGCGTTGATTTTCGCCGCCAAAAGTTTTTTTGCCTCGCCCCAAGCCAAGCCGTCGGCAAGCATTTTCGTAAATTCTGCCGTTTCAGACGGCGTGGAGAAGGCTTTGTAGATTTCAAACAAGGGGCTTTCATCGGGCTGTTTCGGCTCGCCCGGCTCTTTCATATTGGTGATGATTTTGTTGACCGATTTTTGGGTCTTTTTGTCGTTTTCCCAAAGCGGAATGGTGTTGCCGTAGGATTTGGACATTTTGCGTCCGTCCAAACCGACCAAGAGTTCGACGTTTTCGTCGATTTTCACTTCGGGCAGGGTGAAGAGTTCTCGGAAGCGGTGATTGAAGCGGCCGGCAATGTCGCGCGCCATTTCAACATGCTGGATCTGGTCGCGTCCGACGGGAACTTCGTTGGCGTTGAACATGAGGATGTCGGCAGTCATCAGAATCGGATAACTGAACAAACCCATTTCCACACCGAAATCAGGATCTTCCTGATTGTTTTCTGCATTTGCCTGCACGGCGGCTTTGTAGGCGTGTGCGCGGTTCATCAAACCCTTGGCGGTGATGCAGGTCAGAATCCAGTTCAATTCCATCACTTCGGGAATGTCGCTTTGGCGGTAGAAGGTGGTGCGCTCGGGGTCGAGTCCGCAGGCAAGCCAAGTGGCGGCAACGGCTTGGGTGGATTGGTGAATCATCTCCGGTTCGTGGCATTTGATGATGCCGTGGTAATCGGCGAGGAAGAGGAAGGATTCGGTATCGGGGTTTTGCGCCGCGCGGACGGCGGGGCGGATAGCACCGACGTAGTTGCCCAGATGCGGGATGCCGGTGGTGGTTACGCCGGTCAGAACTCGTTTTTTGCTCATAAAATGTCCTTACGGCATCAATGCCGTCTGAAAGGGAAAAGATGTGCCGATTATACCCGATTCACAATATTTGTTCAGACGGCATCGGACGTTTCCCTATTGGAGAGATTAAGTTATACACACAAATCAAAAAATTTATTTCAATCATATTCAACAAGATAAGCAATTAAATCTGAAAAGTTAAAATCTGACGCTTGAGTTATCCACAATTATGCACATATAGGCTTCGACAGCGGACATTTTGAAAAGGAAACAAAAATGCGATACGACAAATTAACCGCCAAATTCCAACAAGCCCTTGCAGAAGCTCAGAGTTTGGCGTTGGCTGCGGACAGCAGCTATCTGGAAGCGGGCTTTGTGTTGAAAGCCCTGCTTGACGACCAAAACAGCGGTGCTGCCGCGTTGCTGGCGCATTCGGGCGTGAACGTGCCACAGGTGAAACAGCGTTTGCAACAACATTTAAGCAGCCTGCCGAAAGTGTCCGGCCAGGGCGGCGACATTATGCCCAGCCGTGAATTGCAGGCGGTGTTGAACCTGATGGACAAAGCCGCAACCAAACGCGGCGATGCCTATATCGCCAGCGAACTTTTCCTGCTCGCCTTGGTGCAGCAGAACGATGCGACCGGCAAAATCTTGAAAGCAGCCGGTGCGACCGAACAAAACATCAATGCCGCGATTGACGCGGTACGAGGAGGACAAAACGTGAACGATGCCAATGCCGAAGACCAACGCGATGCGCTGAAAAAATACACGCTCGACCTGACCCAGCGCGCCCGCGACGGCAAACTTGACCCCGTTATCGGCCGCGACGACGAAATCCGCCGCGCGATTCAGGTATTGCAACGCCGCACCAAAAACAACCCCGTGCTGATTGGCGAACCGGGCGTGGGTAAAACCGCCATCGTCGAAGGCTTGGCGCAACGCATTGTCAACGGCGAAGTGCCTGAATCCTTGCGCAACAAACGCCTGCTGGTTTTGGATTTGGCGGCATTGATTGCCGGCGCGAAATACCGCGGCGAATTTGAAGAACGCTTGAAAGGCGTGTTGAACGACTTGGCGAAAGACGACGGCAACACCCTGATTTTCATCGATGAAATCCATACTTTGGTCGGCGCGGGCAAAACCGATGGCGCAATGGACGCGGGCAATATGTTGAAACCGGCTTTGGCACGCGGCGAACTGCACTGTATCGGCGCGACCACTTTGGACGAATACCGCCAATACATCGAAAAAGACGCGGCACTCGAACGCCGTTTCCAAAAAGTATTGGTTGGCGAGCCAAGTGTAGAAGATACCATCGCTATTTTGCGCGGTTTGCAGGAGCGTTACGAAATCCACCACGGCATCGACATCACCGACCCCGCCATCGTTGCCGCCGCAGAGTTGAGCGACCGCTACATCACCGACCGCTTCCTACCCGATAAAGCGATTGATTTGATCGACGAAGCAGCCAGCCGCATCAAAATGGAGTTGGACAGCAAACCTGAACAAATGGATAAACTTGACCGCCGCATTATCCAGCTCAAAATGGAAAAAATGCACGTTGCCAAAGAGAGCGACGATGCCAGCAAAAAACGTTTGGAACTGATAGACGAAGAAATCGACGGTTTGCAAAAAGAATACGCCGATTTGGACGAAATCTGGAAAGCAGAAAAAGCCGCCTCGTCCAGCACCGCCGACATCAAAAAACAGATGGACGACATCAAAGTCAAAATCGAACAAGCCAAACGCCAAGGCGATTTTGCCCGTGCGTCCGAACTCGAATACGGTGAGTTGCCGAAATTGGGCGCACAGTTGCAAGCTGCGGAAAGTAACCCCGACGGCAAAAAACAAAACAAACTTTTCCGCACCGAAGTCGGCGCGGACGAAGTGGCTGAAATCGTATCGCGCATGACCGGCATCCCCGTGTCCAAAATGATGGAAGGCGAACGCGATAAATTGCTGAAAATGGAAGAAGTGTTGCACCGCCGCGTAGTCGGTCAAGACGAAGCCGTGCGCGCCGTGTCCGACGCCATCCGCCGCAGCCGTTCCGGCCTTGCCGATCCAAACAAGCCTTACGGCAGCTTCCTGTTCCTAGGCCCGACCGGTGTGGGTAAAACCGAATTGTGTAAGGCATTGGCAGGCTTCCTGTTTGACAGTGAAGATCATCTGATTCGTATCGATATGTCCGAATATATGGAAAAACACGCCGTTGCCCGCTTAATCGGCGCGCCTCCGGGCTATGTCGGCTACGAAGAAGGCGGCTACCTGACTGAGCAAGTCCGCCGCAAACCGTACAGCGTGATTCTTTTGGACGAAGTGGAAAAAGCCCATCCCGACGTGTTCAATATCCTGCTGCAAGTTTTGGATGACGGTCGTTTGACCGACGGACAAGGCAGGACGGTAGATTTTAAAAACACCGTGATTGTGATGACTTCCAACATTGGCAGCCAGCACATCCAACAAATGGGCACGCAGGACTACGAAGCCGTGAAAGAAGTTGTGATGGAGGATGTGAAAGAGCATTTCCGTCCTGAAATGATCAACCGTATCGACGAAGTGGTCGTGTTCCACGGTTTGGATCAGGCTAATATCCGCAGCATTGCGAAAATCCAGCTCAAAGGCTTGGAAAAACGTTTGGAAAAACAAAACCTGCGCCTGACTGTTTCCGATGCCGCTCTGGACATCATCGCCAAAGCCGGTTTCGACCCGATTTACGGCGCGCGCCCGCTCAAACGCGCGATCCAGTCGGAAATCGAAAACCCGCTGGCAAAAGCCCTGCTTGCCGGAAACTATGCGCCCGAAAGCGAAATCAGGGTGGAAGCCGACGGCGACAGACTGAAATTTGCCTGATTCGTTCCTGCTGTTGAAAATGCCGTCTGAAACGGGAATCTCCGTTTCAGACGGCATTTTTTATCAGAATCCTACTGATGGTAGGTTTGCAGGAATCTTGCCAGCCTGCCCATCGCCTCTTCAATCTGATGGACGTAAGGCAGCGTGACAATGCGGAAATGGTCGGGTTTAATCCAATTAAACCCCGTTCCCTGTACCAGTAAGACTTTTTCGCGCACCAGCAAATCGTAAACGAATTTCATATCATCGTGGATACGGTACATTTCGGTATCGATTTTTGGAAACATATACATCGCACCCATCGGTTTGACGCAGGATACGCCGGGTATCTGGTTGACCAATTCCCACGCCCTGTTGCGCTGTTCCAAAAGCCGTCCTCCGGGCAAAATGAATTCGTTGATGCTCTGATAGCCGCCCAATGCCGTCTGAATCGCGTGCTGCATCGGCGTATTGGCACACAAGCGCATGGACGAGAGCATATCCAAACCCTCGATGTAACCTTTTGCATGATGTTTCGGCCCGTTGAGCACCATCCAGCCTTGGCGGAATCCGGCGACGCGGTAGGCTTTGGACAAACCGTTGAACGTTACCGTCAAAAGGTCGGGGGCAAGCGCGGCAATATGATGGTGAACCGCGCCGTCGTAGAGGATTTTGTCGTAAATCTCGTCGGCGAAAATAATCAAACCGTGCTTGCGCGCTAGTTCGGCGATTTCCAGCAGGATTTCCCTGCTGTACACCGCGCCTGTCGGGTTATTGGGGTTGATGACGACGAGGGCTTTGGTTTTGGGCGTGATTTTGGCTTCCATATCGGCAAGGTTGGGAAACCAGCCGTTTTCTTCGTCGCACAGATAATGGCGTACCGTACCGCCCGCAAGCGTTGCCGCCGCCGTCCACAAAGGGTAGTCGGGCGCGGGAATCAGGATTTCGTCGCCGTCATTCAACAACGCCTGCATAGACATCGTAATCAGCTCGGACACGCCGTTGCCGATATAGACATCGTTTACCGTAATATCGCGCAAACCTTTGGTCTGATAGTAGTGAACAATGGCTTTACGGGCAGAATACAGCCCTTTGGAATCGCAATAGCCTTGCGAAGTCGGCAGGTTGCGGATGACATCGACCAAGATTTCATCAGGGGCTTCAAAGCCGAACGGCGCAGGGTTGCCGATATTGAGCTTAAGGATTTTATTGCCCTCCTCTTCCAACTGAAGGGCTTTTTTGTGAACCGGCCCGCGTATGTCGTAGCAGACGTGGTCGAGCTTTGCAGACTTGGGAAACTTATCCATAATGTGTTCCGTAAATTTTGGGCAATGGGTGGGAATGTACTCTTTTTCACGCGGAATTTAAAGCATCAGGGCAGGGTTTTCAGGCTTTTTACCTGCCCTCTTTGCGCCGTTCGCTGACGCTTTTGCCGCCTATGCCCCAGTTATCGGTATCCACTTCGTCAATCACGACAACCGTTGTCTCGGGATTTTTACCCAATACACGACCCAACAATTCCGTTACACCTTGTATCAGCTCCGCCTTCTGCTCCGTACTCGGCGCTTCCTTACCACCGGTTACTTTAATATTGACATAGGGCATCTTTTCTCTCCATTCAAAAATTTTGCCATCTTATCAGACAAGCCCGTTACACCCAACCGGCTTTTTCATTTCTCAAAAACCATATATCAGACAATAATTTATTTATCAGCACCGAAGCACAGGCTTTCTCCGACAGCACAGACGGCAAAGGCGAAGTAGACATCATCCCCTTGCGCCAAGGCTTCCGGAAAGCCAGTGTCGAACACAAAGCCGACTTCCCCGATCAAAGCGTGTGCCAAAAACAGGCGAACTACTCGACTTTAACCTTCCAAATCGGCCATTCTCACCATTCATTCCGCCCGCACAAAAATGCCGTCTGAAGGCTTCAGACGGCATCCTTTGTTCAAACATCAATACCAGCCGCGCAGCTTCATCGCTTTTTCAACACGGCGGATACTCATCATGTAAGAAGCGGTACGCAGGTCGACATCATACTCTTGAGCCAAGTTCCAAATATCACGGAACGCACGGCGCAGGACGACGGTTTCTTTTTCCTGAACTTCGTCAAACTCCCAATAATAGCCTTGCAGGTTTTGCACCCACTCGAAATAGGAAACGACCACGCCGCCGCAGTTCGCCAAAATATCGGGCACGACCAATACGCCGTTTTGACGCAGGATAACGTCGGCTTCGGGCGTAGTCGGGCCGTTTGCGCCTTCGACCACGATTTTCGCGCGGACTTTACCGGCGTTTTCAGAAGTCAGTTGGTTTTCCAGCGCGCAAGGGGCGAGTACGTCCACATCCAAAGCCAAAAGTTCGGCGTTGGTAATTTCTTTGCCGTAACCGGCTTCGTTGGTGATGAAGCCTTTTTCTTGGAACTCTTTAAACAAAGCTTCCATATCCAAGCCGTTTTCGTTGTAAATGGCAACGTCAACAGTAGATACGGCAACGACTTTCGCGCCGGATTGATGCGCGTAATAACCTGTGTGATAGCCCACATTGCCGAAGCCTTGAATGGCGTAAGTGGCACCTTTCACGTCCTTGCCCAGTTTTTCCAAAGCTTGGACGGCGGCGAAGTTCACGCCGTAACCGGTGGCTTCGGTACGCGCCAAAGAGCCGCCGAACTCGACCGGTTTGCCGGTAAATACGCCCGGTGCAGAATGTTTCACCACGTTTTCATAGGCATCCACCATCCAAGACATGATTTTGCCGTTGGTGTTCACATCAGGTGCGGGAATATCGATTTTTTCGCCGATCAACGGAGAAATGGCTTCGGAATAAGCGCGTGCGATGCGTTCCAGTTCCGCTTCGGAATAATCGCGCGGATCCAAGGTAACGCCGCCTTTGCCACCGCCGTAAGGAATACCGGCCACGCAGCATTTGATGGTCATCCAAATCGACAGGGCTTTGACTTCGTCCAGATTCACACCGGGATGGAAGCGCACGCCGCCTTTATAGGGGCCGACGGCGTTGTTGTGTTGCGAACGGTAGCCCGTGAAGGTTTTGACCGTGCCGTCGTCGAGTTTGACGGGGAAATTGACTTCCAACACGCGGGTCGGACTCTTCAGGATTTCATAAACGGCCGGATCGGTTTTCAGCCGGTCGCAGGCGGTTTTGACCTGTTTTCGCGCGATTTCAAACGGATTGAGGGTTTCTTTTGCAACGGCATCAGACATTTTGCTTCCTTTTCACAAAAAGATTTTCAGGGGCGTGCATTTCGCTCATTACTATAACCAATTTCCCGACAAAATGTAATAGCGTGTAGTCGGCGCAGGCGCGATTTGATTAATCTATATATGATTTTATTTTTCAAACCGCACGGAATCGGCCCGGACACCGCCTGAGAAAATCAAGCTCCGCGTCCGAAAAGCAAATGTCCAATTAAATAAAGATATAAGAATTCTTTTATTTTTTAAAAATTTAATTGGAACATCGCCGGGATTTCAAACCATTGCCCGATTCTGCCCCGAAATCCGGAAACACCGCCTGCAAAACCTGTTGCGATTGTTAACAATCCATACATTAGAAGCCCTGTGCAAACGATGTTAAAATAAACCCTTTCAACCCGACAGGAAACCGGATTATGAATGCAGCCATCGAACACGTCCAAGCCGTCGCCTTCGATTTGGACGGCACACTGTGCGATTCCGTCCCCGACCTTGCCGCCGCAGCAGAAGCGATGTTGGAACAGCTCGGTATGAAACCGCTCCCCGCCAAAGTGGTAGAAAGTTACGTCGGCGACGGCATCGGCAAACTGGTTCACCGCGTCCTCACCAACGACCGCGACCGCGAAGCCGATTCCGAACTGTGGGAAAAAGGTTTCGTGTCCTATATGAAATACTACCGCGACCACTTAAGCGTCTTCACCCGCCCCTATCCCGAAACCGAAGCCGGACTGGCATTGCTCAAATCTTTGGGCATCCCGCTGGCAGTCGTTACCAACAAAAACGAAATCCTTGCCGCCGAACTGTTGAAGCAGCTCGGACTTGCCGACTACTTCAGCCTGATACTCGGCGGCGACAGCCTGCCCGAGAAAAAACCCAGCCCGCTGCCGCTGCGGCACGCCGCCGAAGTTTTGGGCATCGATGCCGCCAATATGCTTATGGTCGGCGACTCGCGCAACGACATCATCGCCGCCAAAGCCGCCGGCTGCCTGAGCGTCGGCGTTACCTTCGGTTACGGCGATATGACGCTGCTCTCGCAAGACGATGCGACCCGTCCCGACTGGATTATCGGCTCGCTGCCCGAAATTTACGAAAACCTGCAACCGCAGAAAAATAAAGAAGAGTAGGCATTCGGACGGCACGCTGTGCCGTCTGAAACCTGCCGCACGCCGAAACCGCCGCCATGAAACCCCAAAAATCACTCCGCGCCCGCGCAATGGACATCCTCTCACGCCAAGAAGTCAGCCGCCTCGGTCTGAAGCGCAAACTTGCACCGCACGCCGAAAGCGAAGAGGAGTTGGAAAATGTGTTAAACGAATTTGCCGAACGCAACTGGCAGTCGGATTTGCGCTACGCCGAAGCCTATATCCGCAGCAAAAGCCGCAAACACGGCTCCCTGCGCCTGAAACAAGCCTTGGCTCAACAGGGCATAGATGAAGAAACCAGCCGCAACCTGCTTCCCGACCGCTCAAGCGAAAAACAGGCCGCCATAGCCGTGTTGCGTAAAAAGTTCAAACAGCCCGCCGCCGACCTTAAAGAAAAACAAAAACAGGCACGTTTCCTCGCCTATCGCGGATTCGATGCCGATACCGTTCAGACGGCATTGAAACACGCTTGGGACGAAAATTGGGAAGACGGCTACTGACCTTCCTTCTTGAATCTTTTTGCACGGCAGCGTAACCTTACGCCCGTTTCCAACTTTTCCGATTGAGAACAAAATGTCCGGACAACCCGAAAAACACCACACCTCCCCCATCGAAGACGAACGCAAAAACCCGGTTTACCGTATGGGACGGGCGGTTGCCGGATTCATGCTCGCCGTTTGGGCGGGCGTGCTGGCACTCGTGTTTTTCTTGGTTTTCCGTTTTTGGCTTTCCTGAACAAAATGCCGTCTGAAGGCTTCAGACGGCATCGGCGGCCCATTTCTGCAGACTATCCCGCCATAGCTTTTTTTAGCTTGAATTCCACTTTCCCATTCCCTAAAATTTTTCCACACCCATTTCAAAATACCCTTTCTTAAAACAGGTACACTATGACACAACAACGCCAACTGCCTTCGCACGAACTCATTATGTCCGAACTGATGATGCCGGACACCGCCAATTTCAGCGGCAACGTACACGGCGGCGAACTCCTGCTCCTGCTCGACCAAGTCGCCTATTCCTGCGCCAGCCGTTACAGCGGCAATTATTGCGTTACCCTGTCGGTTGACAAAGTCCTGTTTAAAGAACCCATCCACATCGGCGATTTGGTTACCTTTTACGCCGCTGTCAACTACACGGGACGCACCTCGATGGAAATCGGCATCCGTGTCGAAGCACAAAACATCCGCACCGGCGAAATCCGCCATACCAACAGCTGCTACTTCACGATGGTTGCGGTCAAAGACGGCAAACCCGTTCCCGTACCGCCACTGGAAATCCTGACCGACCGTCAACGCTGCCGCTACGAAAAAGCCAAAAAACGTAAAAACATCAGCCTGCAAGCCTCCGGAGACGTGTCCTGCGGCTGCTGATGGCGGACTATGCCGTCTGAAAGACAGGCACATCGCGTCATCCGTTTCTACTGCAAACGGATGAAATCAAGCAAATACCCAAACACAGTCAAACAAATTTATATGCCCCGTCCCTTCCGAATGATTTGAAAACACAGCCGCCAAAAACAAAAATGCCGTCTGAAAACCTTTCAGACGGCATTTCCAACTTGATTCCAAGCAGAAAGTCAGAACGCGATATAGCTGTTCGGGTTAACCGGTTTGCCGTTTTGCCGCACCTCGAAATGAAGCTGCGTTCTGGAAGCGTCGGTATTGCCCATCAAAGCAACCTGCTGACCGCGTTTGACCTGCTGCCCCTCGCCGACCAGCAATTTTTGGTTGTGCCCGTATGCGGTCAGGAAGGAAGAATTATGCTGGATGATGACCAAGTTTCCGTATCCCCTCAAACCTGAACCGGCATAAACCACTTTGCCGTCAGCCGCCGCCAAAACGGGCTGTCCGGCATTACCGGCAATATCAACACCCTTGTTGTTGCCGCCGAAATCGGCAACCACTTTACCTTGCGTCGGACGCTGCCAAACAATGCCGCCGACCGAACGCGTGCCGGAAGGCGAAGCGGCAGGAGATTGCAGGGCGGGCGCGGGCGCGGGAACCGCTTTATTTTCCGCAGCGGGCGCGGCAGGTTGCGGCGCGGACTGCACAGGCAGTTGCGCGGCGGGTTTCACAGGGGTTTGCACGGCAGCCGGTACGGCAGGCCTGCTTTCTACGGCTGCGGTTTTCGGTGCGGCATATCCTGCCGGTTTGACTTTAACAATCTGACCGATGCTCAACGTATTGTCGGTCATGCCGTTCCACGCACGGAAATCGTCTTGAGAGATATGGTAGCGTTTGGAAATGTTGTACACCGTGTCGCCGCGCACAATAGTATGCGTCGCCGCGTTGATGTCGACGGGTGCGTAAGAAGGAACATATGTACCCGAAACGGCAGGTGCAGACGGCGGAACATAAGCAGGAGGCGTGTAAACCGGCGCAGTTTGCACGGGCGGCACATACGGCGCATCGTTGGCGGCAGGAGCGGCATTGTACGGCGTTGCGCCATAGGGGTTGTAAACCGGCGCAGACGGTACGGTCTGCATACCTGAATTGCCTGCAATGACAGGAGCAGGCTGTTGGGTGGCGCAACCGCCCAACAGAGCGGCAACGGCGGTACAAGCTGCCAAAAGTGTCGTTTGTTTCAACATAAGATAACCTTCATGTTCCGATATATAGCCTGAATGCGGTATATCATAATAAAAATGCGCGTTCTTCTCAAGCGCAAAGCCCGACGGTATTTGATAAAACGGTCAGTCCGTATGCCAGAACGCCGCCGTTTCCGCCATGTCCGGATAGGCGGTCAGGTCGATTTGCAGCGGCGTTACGGTAATGAAACCTGCTCCGCATTCACCGAAATCCGTCCCCTCTTCCCGATCGGAAACTTCGCCGACCGGCCCTATCCAATAAATCTGTTCGCCGCGCGGATTGCGCGCGGGGATGACGTTCTGACCGTGATGCCTCCTGCCCAAACGGGCGATTTTAATGCCCCGCACATCTTCCTGCGCGACGGCGGGGATATTGATGTTCCACAAAATGGGGGACTGCGGGGGGGTTTTGAAAAAATGCGCCAACAATGTCCACAGTGCCTTTTCTGCGGTCGCCCAATAGCGTCCGGAAGCGTCGTTTAAGGAAAACGCCACGGCGGGTATGCCCATAAGGTAGGCTTCGGTTGCCGCCGCAACCGTCCCCGAATAAAGCGTGTCGTCCCCCATATTCGCGCCCCGGTTAATGCCCGAAAAGACAAAATCGGCCTGAAAATCCGAAAATACAGACTGCCCGATGTGGATACAGTCGGTCGGCGTGCCGTTGACATAGTAGAACCCGTTTTGCGCCTGTTTCAACTGCAAAGGGCGTTCCAGCGTCAGCGAATTGCTGACCCCGCTCCTGTCGCGTTCGGGCGCAACCACTCTGACGTTGGCAAATTCCGCCGTAACGCGCGCCAAAACGGCAATGCCTTCGGAGAGGTAGCCGTCGTCGTTGGAAATCAAAACATTCATTTCTTATCCTGAATCATTCTTCGGACAGCCTGGTAATCCTGACCCGTTCGATGCGCTGCCCTTCTTTTTCGAGCACTTCAAACCGCCAACCGTGAAAATCGGCAAAATCGCCGACATCGGGGATGGTTTGCAATTCTTCCATAATCAGCCCGGCAACGGTATGGAAATCGGTATCTTCCTCCTGCTGCGGCAGATTGAGTTGGGATGCCAGCTCCACATATTCCAACGCGCCTTCCACCGTCAGGCTTTCATCGGGATTCCCCTGAACGGCGGGTTCTTCTTCGCGCTCGAATTCTTCGGGAAAGTCGCCGGCAATGGCTTCCAGCAGGTCTTTCATCGTTACCATACCCAACACCGCGCCGAACTCGTCCACCACCAAAGCGTAATCCGCACTGCTTTGGCGGAAGAGCTCGATTGCCCCCAGCGCAGTGGTACTGTCGGGCAAAACGAGCGGCTGGCGCAATGCCGTCTGAATGTCGAGACCGCCTGTTTCCAGCAGTTGGGCGAGCAGGTCTTTCTTGTTGATGTAGCCCAAAGGTTCGTCCACGCCCGCCTTTCCGACAACAAGCAGGCGGCTGTAAGGCGTATTTTGCAGTTGGGCATACTGTTCTTCGCGGCTTTGGGAAATGTCCAGCCGTTCGATGTCGCGGCGGGGGATCATCACCCCCATAATCGGACGCTCGGCAAGCGTCAATACGCTGCGTATCATCGATTTTTCGTTTTCTTCAAAATGTGCGTCGTCCCCGGATTCGCCGCCCGCGTCGGCAAGCACGCTTTCGCGTATGCCCATCATACCCAAGACGTTTTCGGCGGTGCGCTTGCGCCACGAGCTGCCGATGTAGTCGTTTTTGCGGCTGTTGCGCTGGGAAATCTGGTTAAACAGTTCGATTAAAATCGAGAAGCCGATGGCGGCGTAGAGGTAGCCTTTGGGAATGTGGAAATGGAAGGCTTCGGCAATCAGGCTGAAACCGATCATCAGCAGAAAACCCAGGCAGAGCATCACGACGGTGGGATGCCTGTCGACAAATTCGGTCAAGAGTTTGCTGGCGGAAATCATTACAGCCATCGCAACAACCACCGCACCCATCGCCACAACAATGTGATCGACCATCGCCACGGCGGTGATGACCGAATCGATGGAAAACACGGCATCCAGTATCAGGATTTGCGCGACCACACCCCAAAACGGCGCGTGTTTTTTCCGGCTGTCGGCAACGGTAAAACGGTTATGCCCTTCAAGGCGTTCATGCAGTTCGGTGGTGGCTTTGTACAGCAGGAAAATACCGCCCGCGAGCATAATCATGTCCTTGCCGGAAACGGCGAGGCCGCCGATTTGAAACAGCGGCTCGGTCAGCGTGATGATGTGCGCCATAAAGGCAAGCATAATGATGCGGATGACGACTGCCAGCCCCAGCCCGGTAATCCGTGCGCGGTCGCGCCGTGCGGGCTGGACCTTGTTTGCCAAAATCGCCACAAAGACAAGGTTGTCTATCCCCAACACGACTTCCAACACCAAAAGCGTGGCAAAACCTATCCAAGTATGCGGTTCTGCCAACCAACTGAAATCCATGATTTTCGTATTCCTCAAGTTCAAACGCAAAAAGGCAGCCTGAAACGCTCAAGCTGCCTGAACAGACGGTACGCACAAAAAACGGCGGGCGGGCTTACTGCTCTGCTCGGGGTC
>NZ_JAGTUI010000009.1:0-5284 GCF_018224585.1 Neisseria sp. Marseille-Q1983 | reverse complement strand
CCTGAACAGACGGTACGCACAAAAAACGGCGGGCGGGCTTACTGCTCTGCTCGGGGTCTTTCATATGCGTGTACCTTCGGTCGAAATAATTTAAACAGTTTAACAGCTTATCGGGGCAATGGCAAAATGCCATGCCGTCTGAAAGAATGTTCGGACGGCATGAGCTTATTTTGAAATGTTTCAACACACGGACGGCACATAAAGCCTTCCCCTATGTGTTGCCCTGATTGAGGGGTTGCGCCCCTCTAAAATACAGTCTGATTCTACCGCCACGAAGAACGGATGTTCGAGTGTAGGCGGAGTCCCAACGGTTAAGGGGTGATGATGAAGCCGTCTATCGGCGCGTAACCTTTGGTGTTGCCCTCTTTATCGGTAATGACTATCCACTCTTTCTGCCTGCTGCTGGTAAACGGCAGGTAATACAGTTCCTCCCCTTCGGCGAGACCTGCCTGTTTCAGAATGTCCGCAACCGTCGTTTTTCTCGCATCCGCCAAAACTTTCAGCGGTTTCAGATGTTTGCGGATTTTTTCTGCTTCCTTGTCGGAATACGGCAGCCACCGGTCGGGACGCATACTCGGCTCGATACCTTTCAGGGACAAATCCAGCGTCTTGTTCTTCTCATCCGCATCCTCAGGTTCTTTCAATGCAATGCGGCGGATGCCGAACCACGACAGGCTTTGCAGCCCTTCGGGGGCTTTGTGCAAATCTTCGACCACGACTTCCGCCGCCGTAACAATGGTCATACGATCCTGTTCAAACGCTTCCACCACAGGACGCGCCAGTGAAACGCTGTGCAGACCGTACACCAAAGCCGCCAGCTGGATGATGCCGACCATGGAAAAATCGACCATGCGTTCCTTTGTCTTTTTCTTCGGGCTTGCCAAAATTAAAGTCAGCAGCGGGCCGCATACGATATCAACAGCCACCACCAGCTGATAAAGCGACAGCCCTCCCGTCAGCTCGGCATAAGGATAAGGATACCAAACCTTAAAAACCAGCAATGCCGCCAGTCCTGCAACCGATAGGCTGATTAAGAGGTGCCAGCCCGCACTTTTCAAGGCAAAACACCATCTCGGGACTGTTTTTCCGTTTTCCATCATATCTTATTCAAATCAAAAATAACCGTAAAAACAGGGCGCATTGTACAACAGATAGAGACTGCTTAAAATGCGGCACCGTCTGAAAACCTGCCGTTCAGACGGCATCCGTCACCCGATATCAATGCACAAATATTTCAATTCTAGATATTCGTCCGCACCGTATTTGCTGCCTTCACGTCCCAAACCGCTGCGTTTCACGCCGCCAAACGGTGCCACTTCATTACTGATTAAGCCCGTATTGATGCCGACCATACCGTATTCCAAGGCTTCGCCGACGCGCCATTGGCGGGCGGTATTGGAGGTGAAGAGGTAGGCCGCCAAACCGTATTCCGTATCGTTGGCGGCTGCGATGACTTCGGCTTCGGTTTCAAAGCGGAACACGGGACACAAGGGCCCGAAGGTTTCTTCGCGCGCCACCGCCATTTGCGCCGTTACGCCGCTTAAAACAGTCGGTTCGAAAAACGTTCCGCCCAACGCGCTGCGTTTGCCGCCGGTCAGACAGACCGCGCCTTTTGAGAGCGCGTCGGCGATGTGCTGCTCGACTTTTTCTACCGCTTTTTCCTCAATCAGCGGCCCTTGGTTGACGCCATCCTCCAAGCCGTTGCCCAATTTGAGCTCGGCTACTTTTTCACTCAATTTGCGACAAAATTCGTCGTAAATGCCGGATTGGGCGTAAACGCGGTTGGTGCAGACGCAGGTCTGACCGCTGTTGCGGAACTTGCTGGCGAGCGCACCTTCGACGGCTTTGTCCAAATCGGCATCGTCAAACACGATAAACGGCGCGTTGCCGCCCAGTTCCAAACTGAGTTTTTTAATGTCCGCCGCGCTATCGGCAAAAATTTTTGCACCGACTTCGGTCGAACCGGTGAAGCTGATTTTGCGTACAGTCGGGTTCGTAGCAAATTCATGGCTAATTTCCGAAGCACTGCCGCTGACAACAGGCAACAAATCCTGCGGTACGCCCGCTTCATAAGCCAGCACGGCCAACGCATACGCACTCAAAGGTGTGAGCGATGCTGGTTTGACTATCATCGCGCAACCCACTGCCAAAGCTGGCGCAGCCTTGCGCGCAATCATCGCGGACGGGAAGTTCCACGGTGTAATCGCAGCGGTAACGCCGACAGGCTGTTTCAACACAACCAGTTTTTGCGACGCTTTCACGCTCGTTAACACATCGCCGTCAATCCGCCGCGCTTCTTCGGCAAACCAGCGCACAAACGAAGCCGCATAATTGATCTCGCCGCGCGACTCGGTCAGGCTTTTGCCCTGCTCCATCGTCATCAGGCGCGCCAATTTTTCTTTGTTTTCTTTAATCTGAAAATACCAACGCCACAACACATCGGCGCGTTCCAACGCAGTTTTTGCCGCCCATAATTTTTGTGCCGCCGCCGACTTTTGAATCAGGTTTTTCAGCTTGTCCGAATCCGTCTTGCGGACATACGCCAAAGTCTCGCCCGTTGCCGGATTGCCGACCCCGATGCCGTCTGAAATCGGGGAAAGGGAAATATCGGGATGCTTGACTAATTGGGAATATTCGTTCATTTCGTGTCCTCCGGTATGCGGGATAACCGCTTTCAAATGCCGTCAAAATCGCGGACATTTGATGTGGTTCTTACGCCACAGACAGAAATATAAAACAAACCCCCTGCATATGCAGGGGGTTTTGTTGCCTTATTTAGGTTTGCGTTTAAAATTCTCGTCATCACAGCAGAATCGGTAAGAATCAATAACCAACCAAACAACACGAAGCAGGTTTTCAGGCGTATCAATAATAACTTGATTGCCTGATACCTCAAGTCCGCATCGTTCGATATTCGAAATATCCGACTCTTCCAATTCGATTGGGAAGATTACAGACGGCCTTTGTTTATTGTCAAAATACCGTAATATCCATCTGTTGCTTTTACCATCAACCAATACGCCGAAATAGCTTTCCGTATCCTTTGCCTCAATACTCGCATCATCAGGAAGAATTGATTTAACCAAATCAAACAACCTTCTTTCCGCATAAGTGGTAACGATTTTATTGTTTTCGGGGTCGATAATCGGTGCTGTTGGGTCTTCCTGCCTCCCCGTCTCAACAGGAGCGGCTTCCTCTTGCACTTTCGGCGCACTAAGCCCCGACACAATCATTGAACTAACCGTATTTTGAACAGCCTGTTTGACGATATGACGTATGCTTTCCAAATATCGTTGGGTAAACTGCCGCTGAATATTTGCCCTTCCCGCCACATAACGGACGAAATCCAAATCCACCTCTTTCAAACTTTCTGTGATTGATTCTGTAAATGCCGTCAGGTATATGCTTTCTTCTGCAAGGCTTCGCAATGCATCAGGTTGAAACTTGTCGTGCCTGAACTGATACAGTTGCGCCACATCATTTTCATTCAACATCGTAATATCAACGGTCAAAAACGGCTCCGAATCCATAATATTCTTATTGGACAAATCGGTAAAAAACCGCCATTCCCGGCCATTGGTAATAGCGCAAATGGCTACTTCAGGCGTGGCATTGAAGTAACGCGACAACTGCGGACAATGATTGGACAAATTCTCACTATATGATTTTGCTTCGATAAACATAACCGGTACGCCGTTGCAAAACAATGCGTAATCGACCCGCTCCCCTGATTTTGCACCCGGAAAATCCGCCTGATATTCCGCCCGAACCTTATTCGGATCGAATGCCGAGAAACCTAAAATATCCAATAAAGGCAAAATCAAAGCCTGTTTTGTCGTCTCTTCGGTAGTACAGATATGTGCAACCTTCTTGACATGTTCCGCATGGGAAGCAATCCGTTCTTTAAATACCGCACTTACAGCCACCGTATTCATGTTTATCCTTAGTTAAATTTGATTGAGCAAAGCCCGCATGAAGCGGGCAAAATTCTACAGATGGATACTTAATATCCTGCAGGAATAACAGGGGCAGAAACAACAACCCCATCTTTCATAACAACCGAAACTGTTCGAACCGATCCGGTTAGTCCATTCGCAAACGACCACACATAAACCAAGCCTTCAGGAGAGGACTTTGTTAAATTTGGATTGCCCAGCAAAGTTAATACCTCCTGTTCATCCATACCTTGCTTTATCTGCCGGGCGTTATCCCAACTGAAATTTGTACCGGCACATCCGGCCAATAAAATTGCACTAATGGCAAGAGTAAATACTTTTTTCATACCAATCCCGTTTCATTAAGAAGTGTTAATTTCCGCAATCATACCGCAACCGTAAAGAAAATCAAACTTTCTCAAACAACAAATCAAAATCATCCCCTGCTGCCTGCCGTATCGCCCCATACCACGCGACCAAGCCTAAATCCGTCTGCGAAATCATCTTCATATTCCAAAACCGCAAACCCTTCCGATGCCGTCTGAAGCATCCGGCCGGGCGGAGCAACATCCGGGCGGTGTCTGAATATGGCGCGGGCGCAATCCCTGTCGTTTAAGAAAAATATAGTGAATTAAATTTAAACCAGTACGGCGTTGGCTCGCCTTGCCGTACTATTTGTACTGTCTGCGGCTCGCCGCCTTGTCCTGATTTTTGTTAATCCACTATATCAGGCAGCCCGAACCCTGCCGGAGGCCAAACTGCAAAACAAATCCGACACAAAAAACCGCCCGAAAAAATCCGGACGGCGGTTCAAACAGGCTGCACCGTTTAACGGGCGCGGCAGGAAGTTTCGACCGAATTGCCGTAGGCATCGGTAAAGCCGAAGAAGGCTTCGCCACCTTTCTGGTGCCACTCGGTCCCGCTTCCGAACAGACCGTTTTCTGCAGTATAACGTTCACCGGATGCAGCAACGGCGGAAGACAAAACAGCACGTTTGTCATCCAAACGTAATTCAACCTTTCCGCTGTCTAACTGACGGACATGTACAGACAAACCGTTCTCGCATGAAAACGCCCGAAAATCAGCCGGGCCGGCTTGGTTTTGAACAGGCGGCATATGCCCGCGTCCGCCGCCATCATACGCCTCCGGTGCGGCACAGGCCGCCAAAGACAAAACCGGCACGGTCAGCGCGAAAAACCTGATATTCATAAAAGCTCCCCAATATTTCAAAACACATGGCGGCACATAAGGCACCGCCCTATGTGCCGCCATGACTCGGAAAGGGTTGCACCCCTCCCAAATAAAGTCTGATTCTACCGCCCCGAAGGACGGATGTCCAAGTGGCGGGG
>NZ_JAGTUI010000099.1:0-1367 GCF_018224585.1 Neisseria sp. Marseille-Q1983 | reverse complement strand
CGTTTTGCCCTCTCCCCGACCCTCTCCCACGGGAGAGGGAGCAGATGTGCAGGCTGCTTTTGAACCGTTTTGGGGCTTTGAAAGCAGCCTGCACTTTTTCAGGTAACCCGAAGGGGACGCTCACCCAGCGTCGGGATTGAGGTCGTTTGAACAGAAACCGCGTGCGTGCGTACCGTACACACACTACGTCGGGACTGAAGGTTTTGTGCGGGCTACGGCTTGTTTCAATTATTAAACTGGAATCATTCTGCTAAAGCAATCATATAGATTTTTACCAATTAAATAGATATTTTGGAATTTTACTTCTTCAGGCATTTGTACACCAAATTCATCAAAATAATCTTCTTCATCCCATTCATTTTCATGATCCCAATAGAAAATTTGCCCAATTCTTTCTCCTTGAGTACATAGACAAATCAAATCACCAAATTCATTACTTGATATTGGTAGAAAATTATCTGGTATTCTATTTTTGTATTTTTCAATCCTTTCACTAATTTGGGAGTTTTTTTGGTAGTTTATATTTTCACCATAAAAAAAACCTAAATCACCACCACTCCATTCGATATTACCACCTACAGGAATATTGTCATCAGGATAACAATATTCAGGCAAATCACTATATGGTGTTAACTTAAATTCTTTTATAAATCCTGTCTCTCCACCAAATAATTCAAGATAATCCAAATAATCTGAAAACTCTTCTTTAGTAATATCTAAAAATTTAGACATTGATTTTCTAGATGTAGGAATCAGCGGTTCAAATGTAAACCTTTGAACTCCACCCATTTTCTCAACTAAACTCTTAATTTTCATTTTCATTACTCCTTTCAGTTATAATTTTGTCAAATAATCAACATTTCTTCTTAGGTCGTTTATTGCGCATCACACTGGCAGGACCTGTATGGCGAATACCATCATGTAAAGATTCAAGAATCAATTGAGCCGTATTCCTACTAGAATGGTGCAAAATCAGATTATTTTGTCGTAAATAAGCCTTAGTATCTTGTACCGTCCACCCCATTTTTTGAGCCAATGCATTAGTCATTCTAGCCTTATCTGCCTTAGCATCTCCAGTCATTCCTGTAACTTTAAACCCTTTAGGTCCTTTACCGGATGAAGACCAAGGTGTTACAGCCCAAGGTGAAAAATCAGGTCTCCCACCTCTATACTTAATGGTATCTCCAGGATGTAACCCTAATTTGGAAGGATTATTTGGGGTAAAAGGAGAATGTCCTGGACTTCCTTCCCATGTTCCATCTTTTGGCAAACGCCAGCCAGAAGGTTTAGGAGTACCTTTCTTCCAATAAATCCAGCCTAATGGATCTATCCAATTGCTTGCACTCGGAGCAAACCAATAAAGATTC
>NZ_JAGTUI010000098.1:0-1394 GCF_018224585.1 Neisseria sp. Marseille-Q1983 | reverse complement strand
TTTCGCCATTGGGCAGCTGGCGGTAGATCAGGTTGCCTAGTGCATCGTAGGTGTAGAGGCGGTTGAACACAATACAACAAAGGCCGTCTGAAAGTTGTGCTTCAGACGACCTATATGCTGACTAGTAATGAGGTTATTAAAGAGCGAATATTTCAGACAACCTCAAAGAAAGTATTGAGGTCGTCTGAACCGCGTGCGTGCTTTGAGGCACGCACCCTACCTATAAATTTGGAAATTTATGCGGGCTACGGCTTGCTGCAAATTTGGAAATTTATTGCAGACCATGCACGCTATGGCTTGCTAATCTGAATCTAAAGCTATTTGAGCATCTTCAGCAAAAGCAGATTTATCTTCAATTAGTTGACGAAGAAGTAATTTTACAAAAGGTAATTTTCGATGAAATGTTAAGACTTGGAGTGCGGCACTAGCTATTAACTCATTTTCATTTTTTTTGAGAATGCTCATTGCAAATTCTGCTTCATTAACAGTTATTGCTGCTCTTTTTAAAATACTCAGTGCCTCAATTCGAAGGTAAATATCTTCATTAACATTATTGACAAAATGAATTATTTTTTTAAATATTTCACTATAGTCAAAATCACCTATATATATTCTCAATATTTTGAATGCCTCATTACGAGAAAGATCAGACTCCTTTGAATTTAGGCCAATATCCAAAAGAAAGTTTGCTAATTCCTCAGACATATCCTCATCAACATAATTTTGTAAGAAATCTTCTTTATCACTATCATTATTAAATTTTTGATAGAGTGATTTAAATTCTTCATAATGCATATTTTTACCTCAAAGTTATTTTTTCAGAATTAATTTAGACCTAAATTTAGTTATTTCGTCAGATGGTTTCAATTTCAATATTTCATCAGAAAGTCTACTTGAATTAGGTCCAATTATCGAATTTTCTCGGCTTTTCCCTTTCCTATCGGCACTCTCGGGAGCACCACCTGCACACATATCTGGTTCATGTAACCATACCGTACCCTCCCCTGCAGATCCTTTATTACTTGTGTACCTTCTTCCTCTCGCTTCTATAGTTGGGTCATCTCTAAAATTCCTAATTCTTTCTTGCAACCCTTCTAGACCCTCTGTTTTTAAAATTTTATTAAATTCCCTAATTTGCCCTCTAATTTGGCGTTTTAACTCTTTAACATCAGTAACTTTATCTGGTTTTAGGATATGTATATAAGTCAATGTTTTGACTTTTAACCCAAAAGGGTCAAACCATGTTAAAGAATTTAAAGCAAACTGATACAAATTCTCCCCACCCAACAACCCAATCGGATCCTGATTCACAAACCGCCCCGCCTCAGGCTCGTAATACCGCATCAGGTTGTAATGCAGCCCGGTCTCTTCATCAAAGTATTGGTTTTGCAGTC
>NZ_JAGTUI010000097.1:0-1455 GCF_018224585.1 Neisseria sp. Marseille-Q1983 | reverse complement strand
CCACTGGCGGCTTCTCGGCGGCTGGCTGGCGGTGGTAGCCCAGCTTGCCCAGCACCAAATCTAAGATGCCGCCCGCCGTATCGGGCGAGAGAGCGCGCGCCGAATCCAGCAGCACATCGCACATCGTCCCGGCCAGTATCCCCACCATCAATGCCAAGCGCGGCATATCCTTGGGCGTGAGGTCATCCACCACCGCCAAAGACAAAAACAGCGCCGCGATTAAATCCCCGCACTTGGCCGCCATGCTTTTATCTTTGGCTTTGATAGCTACCCGAAACGAGCCGACAAATGCGCCCACCACTGCCAACATTGTTTGACTGGCAAAAAATCCCGCAAGCAAATCATTCACGATTCCTTCTTTCTAGCCGTCTGCGCGGCCTACTCGTCCCGTAACGCATCCTGCAAATGTTCACCCATCAGCCATACCGCCAAACTCCAAATGCCGAAGATGTAGGCTACCACCTGCGCCGACAGCGTGGGCCGCACCCCAAAGCTGGTCGCCAGCAGCAGCCAAATCAGCGGGGTAAGCCGTAGTGCCCCCACCCCAACCACATGACTGCGGCGGCTATTGCTCCACACCGACCAAGCCGATAGCAGTGCCAGCAGCAACAGCAGCGACACCACAAACCAGCGCGGCAGCTTGGTCAATCCCGTCCACAGCGGCAGCGTGCCAAAACCATTTACGCCAAATACCCATGCCCAAACCAGCAAAAAGCCGATATTGACGATTTGCAGCGCCCGCGTGCCCGTGCCAAACACCCAGCGCCGCGCCGAATCCGGCAAAAAGCGCAAATTCCACAACCAAGACAAAGCCGCTTTCGCGTATCTGCAAAAGCGGCACGATGTCCAGCGGTTATACAAGGTTTTCGCTCGCTCAAACATGACAGTCTCCTTTAAAAATTGCGGCTAAATCATTGGGACTAAAACGCCAGCTCTCGGACAACCCCAACGCCTTGCCCACCCACTCGCTGCAAAACCAACGACGGCGGTTTTCAGGTAGCCCGAACACCACGCCCAACGCTCCAGTCAAATCATAGGGCTGCCCGGCTGTGCGCTGCCACAGTGCAGCAAGCCGCGCATGATCCGCCGGCGCACTCGGCATCGGGATAAGCACCCACTTATCCGATGGCAGCGGCATAGTCTTACAGCGTACTCCGCCGTCGCGCACAGAGGAGCTGTGGCACTCGTACAGCGGCGCACCGCCGGCATCGGTTTCAGGTAACCCGATCACCACCTCACAGTGTGAGTAACGCCCGCGTGTCAGCTGCCTGGTCAGCCAGTCGGTAAACCGGGCACTCCATACGCGCCAGCCGGAGCCATCACGACGGCCTTTGTACAAGGCTAGATAAATTTTCCGTTCGCTCATCTGTTGGTCTCCCCGTCTTCAATTTGCTCATAGTTGGCCGTCCAGCCGCCGCTGTAGTCATATTCCAGAGGATTTTCGGCTTTGAGCAT
>NZ_JAGTUI010000096.1:0-1482 GCF_018224585.1 Neisseria sp. Marseille-Q1983 | reverse complement strand
GGTAGATCAGGTTGCCCAATGCGTCGTAGGTGTATTCGATGCCGTTGTATTCTTTCGGCCGGTTGCCGGCGTACAGGTTGGGGTTGGCCGGGGTTTTCAGACGGCCCGACTTGGCTGCGGCCGGTTGGTTGGCCGACAGGATGTTGCCCGCTTTGTCGTAGGCGTAGAGGCCGTCTGAAAAACCAACTTTCAGACGGCCTCTATATCAACCAACGCATCAATCGGTAATGGGGTTGGATTGTTAAAGAACAAATGTTTCAGACGACCTCAAAGAGGTATCGAGGCCGTCTGAAAATTGAAAAAACCGCGTGCGTACTTTGAGGCACGCACCTTACCTGTGAATTTAGAAATTTATGCAGGCTACGGCTTGTTAAAATTTATATTACTAACTACTTAAAATTACATCATCTCCATCTAATACTTTTTCTAAACTTTCCCATATGGTATTGCCTTTGTAAAAAAGGATGAGATTGTCCAATATCCCGTAAATATGGCTTTTTTCATTAACTAAAAATTCCATAGGACCAGATGGCATTACTGAGATAGGAATTAAATGTTTAACATTTAATATCTGTTTATAATATTTTATTCTTTCCATTAAATAATCTTTTTTTTTCAGTTTTCCTAAAACAGAATTTAAGGAAAAATCCATTTCATAGCTGGCATCCCTACTTGGTATAGAATCATTGTCATATATTATTTTTCTACCTCCAAAAACTCTTAAAACTTCTTTAACGGAATCCGGAAGGTTAAATCCAAACTTTTCATACTTTTCTAATATTTCAAAATACTCAAAATCAGAAATAAAATATTCATTCTTATAACCTGACTGATGCAATACATCCATAACTCTTCTAGATAGATTAATTTTGGTCATAATAATTCCTTATTATCTAATGACATTTTCTTACTGTAACAGAGCAATTTTTACATGGTTTTCTACGCTTTCCTGTCCTAACATTAGCAGCGGCAACCTCAAAATCTCCCATCTTGGCGCTTGGTCTTGCTTTTAGTGCTTTATTTAAAGCATTAACTTCAGCACAATTAGTAGTAGACCATTTTTCCATACTAGTTTTAGGTAATGCTTTTTTTAACTCTGGATGTACAACATCATTAAGTTTTCCACTCTCTCCATAAAAAATTCTTCCTGTTTTTTTATCTATAACAGCTGCCACTGTTGTCGGATGTTTACTTACAGGCTCTGTTTTGCTTATTTGTCTTGCATATTGTTTGGCATGGACTTTAGCAGACTTTAATAGCCCAAATAAATCAACCCATATAGCGGTATTTGGTCCAAACCAGTAGAGATTATCTTCCCCTAAAAGCCCAATCGGGTCCTGACTGATAAACCTACCGGTTTCAGGTTCGTAATAGCGGAAATAGTTATAGTGCAGCCCGGTTTCCCTATCGTAATACTGGTTCTGCAATCTGAACGGCTGATGCGCATCCTTGTAAACCCGCCCGTCCTTTTTCAGACGGCCC
>NZ_JAGTUI010000095.1:0-1565 GCF_018224585.1 Neisseria sp. Marseille-Q1983 | reverse complement strand
TCGGCATAGACGGTCGTACCTTCGGGCAGTCCTTCCAACAAAGGCGAGAGGTGGTTGCACTCATGGGTATTGGCGGGGATGATATGCAGTTTCTCGATATAGCCTTCCTCATCGGTACGGGTATAAGGTAACGGGTTCTTTGACGGTTCAGGTAGTGTTCGATAGGCTGCCAATCAATCACCTAATCCAACTTCAATAGTGGGAAGCGGTCGATGTGTTTGGCAATCATGGCTTGTGCGGTTTGCCGGAACAAGGTGCTCATGAGAAATCCCCTAAATGTCTTGGTGGTAATTTAGGGGATTTTGGGGGGATTTTGCAAAGGTCTCAGCCCGTGTATTGGATTGACCGGGCGGCCGGCAGCGGCGGCGGCACCCTTACAGGACAAACAGGTTTTAGGGGAGAGTCTTTTGCTGAACTTGCCGTTCATACGACCTTGCAGGAGCATTAGGGCTTGAATCAACCTACGTTTGCTTAATAATTTGCTATTTATAGATAGTTTTTTATTTTAAAAGCTATTCTTTCACTCCAACGGAAACAGATAACACATTTTCTTCATTGTCGAGTAGAGATATATCAATAATTTTATCTATTTTATTATTAAAAAATTTTAAACAGTAAAAATTAGGCTTGTTTATTAATTCTAGCCAATTACTAATATTTTTTCTTTTAATAATAAATAAAGGGAATAATTCTATTGGTGTTTTAGCTGAATCATTTATTCCACCATAAAAGTATACATATATAATATCATTTTCCTCTGGTATTAAAAAATTTAATATTTCATTTTTTATCGATAAGCTAAAATTTACTTTTGATAATTCTATACTTTTATAGGATACGAAAACACGATTGATTATTTCACACGAAAATGGATATGGAATAAATTTTTCAGAATTCAAAATCAAACTATTCAAAAAATAATTTTCTTTCATTTTTTTTATTAAATTATTCTGTTTTAAAGTAAAAATCTTATCTTTTAAGGCAGTCATAATACTATTTCCTATGTTGTACAGTTACATTATCTTTGTAGTATTTCCAAGAAAATGTACCATTCCCATTTTTTCTTTTTTGAACAAGATTTCCATCCATTTTTGCGGTACCTACATGCCAGTGTGGACAAGGATGTTTTGCATCAGAGGGATGGTGTGAAACAATGAGTGGTGTTCGTGAACCATTTGGATTTTTATACATATATTGTTCCCAGTTAGGTATTATATTTTGTGCAATAGGGGTTGAACTTGTTGGAATACCAGCTTCTTTTAAGGCAATAGTTCTAGCTGCATTTTTTGTGGGAAATTGTGAACAAGGGTCTTGCTCGTCTTTATTGCATCGCCCAACAGCAGTATGCGATTTTGACCGGGAAGCAACAATCGCAGCCGCTGCATTGTTAGCAGCCGCAGCATGTTGATGCCCAGCAGTTGCTACTGAACTGCCAAAGCCGCCAGAACTGGGAATAGTTCCTGCAAAGCCGAATAATCCCAACGGGTCAACCCACCCCTTTACATTCGGTGCAAACTGATAAACGTTAAAGCCGCCTTCCAACCCAATCGGATCCTGATTCACAA
>NZ_JAGTUI010000094.1:0-1586 GCF_018224585.1 Neisseria sp. Marseille-Q1983 | reverse complement strand
GCGGGCGGTTTTACCGCCCATATATTTACAAAAGCCAAATTTTTAAACATATATCCTTGATATATACACGGCGTAAACATATACTGGAAACATCTTTAAATTTTCCGAAATTTTAAATATGAGCAACTGGAAACCCGATATTCCCTATAACGATTTACCACCCCTGCCGCCAAAACAGGATATTGAAAGCAAAACCATCCTGAAACGTTGTATAGCCGCCCGTGCATCCCTTGCCCGTTTAAAGCAGGCGGCAGAATTGATACCGAATCAAGCCATGCTGATTAACACCCTTCCTGTTATGGAAGCCCGTGCAAGTTCGGAAATTGAAAACATCGTAACCACCACGGACAAGCTGTTTCAATCCCTGCAAATGGATACGGAACGGCAAGACCCTGCCACGAAAGAAGCCCTGCAATACCGCACCGCCCTGTTTGCAGGCTATGAATCACTGACGAGCCGCCCTTTATGCACACAAACCGCCATCATGGTTTGCAACGCCATCAAGCACCCCTACGAAATGGCCATCCGCAAAACAGGCGGCACAGCCCTAAAAGGAGGCAACAGCGGAAATGTTGTCTATACCCCGCCCGAAGGAGAAGAAACCATACGCGGCAAGCTGGCAAATTGGGAGCGGTTTATTCACGAAAGCGGCGATTTAGACCCGCTTATCATCATGGCGGCGGCACATTACCAATTTGAAGCCATCCACCCGTTTACGGACGGCAACGGGCGGACGGGACGCATATTGAACAGCCTGCTATTGATTGAAAAAGGGCTTTTGGATTTGCCTATTTTGTATTTGAGCCGCTACATCATCGAAAACAGGGCGGACTATTACCGCCTGCTGTTAGGCGTAACCGAACGGCAGGATTGGGAAAGCTGGATAATCTACATCTTAGACGGCGTAGCCGACACCGCCGATTGGACGGTATCGAAAATAGATGCGATACGCTGCCTGTTCGAGCAGACACGGCAACATATACGGACATACGCACAAGGAATCTACACGCACGAACTGGTAAATCTTCTGTTTGAGCAGCCATATACACGCATTGCTAACCTAGAAGCGGCAGGGATAGCCAAACGGCAGACGGCCTCTAAGTACCTGAAAGAGCTTTCAGACATAGGTGTACTGCAAGAAATCGCCATCGGCAGGGACAAACTATTCATTCATCCGCGCCTAATGGAACTATTGCGGGGAGAGGGCAACAGCTTTACTTCATTCTAACCCCCTCTTCATCCCCGCATGACTAACACGAAACAGGGATTTTGACACCCGAACCGGGACCCCTTGTATATCCCCCACGAAAAGCTGGCATCCGCCCGCGTATCATGGGAGCAACAAAACCCCTGCCTAAAATTTTGACTTGTGCAAATTGGGGGTATATTTGGGGGTATATTGAAAAATGGCTAAAATAAAATGTTTAATAAACAAAATGTTGAAACTTAATTTCGATAGAGCCTCTGCATATCGTATTGAGGCGTTAATGGAATTTGAGAAAGCTATTTTTAAATAAGAAAAGGTAACTATTAAATAGCTACCTTTCTAAAATTAAATATCAACACATCGTTAAAACACAGCCAAA
>NZ_JAGTUI010000093.1:0-1638 GCF_018224585.1 Neisseria sp. Marseille-Q1983 | reverse complement strand
AAAGTGTTACCGAAAGAGGCCATGCACTTACTCTCTCCGTCGAGATTCTAGGGTATTGAGACCGTCTAATAAACCGAAAAAACCGCGTGCGTGCTTTGAGGCACGCACCCTACCTGTGAATTTGGAAATTTATGCGGGCTACGATTTGCTAATCAAAGCTAGAAATATATAATTCAGTTTACATATATCTTTAGGCACATAATATTTCAAACAATTATTCTTCTTCTAAGACCATACGATTAAAACAGTCATACAAATCTTCTCCGACTAAATACATATTTTGCATCTTTACTTCTTCAGGCATAGTTTTTCCAAAATCATCAAAATAATCTTCTTCATCCCATTCGTTTTCATGGTACCAATAAAAAATTTGTCCTATTTTTTCCCCTTTTATACAAAGAAATATCCTATCTCCGCAGTTATTCTCAGCAATAGGTAAAAAATTCGTAGGAATCCTATTTTCCATTTTTTTTATAGCATTGCTCAATGAATAGCCAGTTTGATACGATTCCCCTTCCCCATAGAAACAACCAAATTCCCCTTTCTTTATTACAACATTTTCTATTGGTGAATCAGAGGGATAACAATAGCTTGGTAGTCCATTGTTATACATGGTTAATTTATAAAATACTTCATTTAGATATGTTTCTCCTCCAAAACACGTCAAATAATCTAAATAATCAGAAAATTCTTTTCTATCAACATCTAGAAATTTTGACATTATTTCTCGTGATAAAGGAGCGAAAGGCTTTGCTCCGACCCTTACAACTCCACCCATTTTTTCTATTAAAGTTTGCATTTTTGTGCTCATAATGTTTACTCCAGTTGAAGGTTATGGACATGTTTTTCCGATTTTCTTCTTATTACGCATGCCACTTGCAGGACCAGTATGCCTAATGCCACTATGTAAATCTCTCGGTATTATTTGCGCCGTATTTCTACTTGAATGATGTAAGTCAAGACGATTGTCCGTCAAATATTTTTGGGTATCTTGGATAGACCATCCCATCTTATCTGCTAAAGCCCTTCTCATTCTTGTGAAATCTTTATCTGGGTCACCCGTCATACCGGTAACTTTAAACCCTTTGGGCCCTTTACCAGATGAAGACCAAGGAGTTTTTGCCCAAAGAGAAAAGTCTGGTCTACCACCTCTGTAATTAATAGAATCACCAACATTGAGTCCCAAATCTTGTGGGTTATTTGGCGTAAAACGAGAATGTCCTCTTTCTCCTACCCAAGTTCCGTCCCTAGGTAGCCTCCAGCCCGCTGGTTTGGGTGTTCCTTTTTTCCAATATGCCCAACCCAATGGGTCAATCCATATCTGGCTGTTAGGAGCAAACAAATACAAATTATCTCCACCCAACAACCCGATCGGATCCTGATTCACAAACCGACCCGCCTCAGGCTCGTAATAACGCATCAGGTTGTAATGCAGCCCGGTTTCTTCATCATAATACTGGTTCTGCAATCTAAACGGCTGATGGACGTTCTGATAGACACGCCCGTCCTTTTTCAGACGGCCCCAGGCGGTGTATTCGCCGTACCATAAGAGATTGCCATGAATGTCGGTCATCTCGCGCGGTATGCCGATTTGGTCGTTGTGGAAATAGGCAAGGTATTGTTTGCTGTCTTTGGCGT
>NZ_JAGTUI010000092.1:0-1986 GCF_018224585.1 Neisseria sp. Marseille-Q1983 | reverse complement strand
CCGCCAACGACCGCTTTACCTTCCTTTATCCCGGCCAAATGCCCGGCAAATGGAAATGGATTGATGCCTATGTGAACCAAATCCGCCTCAACAGCCAGTTGCAGCTTGCCCTGATGACCTTGCTCACCTCCGCCAAGGCCGTACCGTACAACGCCGTCGGTATCGCCCTGCAACGCGCCGCCTGCCAAGACCCGATTAACGAGGCCTTGAACTTCGGCAGCATCCAGCCGGGCGTACCGTTGAGCGAACAGCAACGCGCCCTAATCAACAACGAAGCGCGCGTAGATGCCGCCGCCAAGATTGAAAGCACCGGCTATTTCCTGCTGATTCAGAACGCTTCGGCGCAGACGCGCGGCAACCGCCAATCCATGCCGATGAAGCTGTGGTACACCGACGGCGGCAGCGTGCACAACATCAACCTCGGTTCAATCAACGTTCAGTAAACCACAAAGGCCGTCTGAAGCTTCAGACGGCCTCTTTGCAAAGGAAAACATATGCAAACCGTATCCGACCGCACCCTGACCGCCGCCAACAGCATCCTGCTGATGCGCGTGAAAGGCTTTAACGACAACTTCGTACAGATTGAAGGCTACGCCGCCGACAACGCCTTCGACTTCGGGCAGGGCAAAATCGGCGAAACCCTGATGGGCGTGGACGGTCAACAGTCCGGCGGCTTCACGCCCTACGAAGTGGACTTCAACATCCAGCTTGCACCCACCAGCAAATCGCGCGACTACTTCGACCAATTCACCAACGATATCCTGCAACGTCAGGAAACGCGTATGGTGGAATTTTCGGTGGAGGTTTCCGCCGTGAAAAAACGTTACACCGCCACGGGATTTTTAGTGGAAGTCCCAGGCGGCACGACCGCCAAGAAAACGCTGGAATCCGTAACCTACTCGTTCCGCATCGTGGTGAAACCGGAGGAAATCTGATATGGCGTTGAAGAGCAAGCAAATCACGATTGAAAACGGGCGGGACAAAGGCCGCGTGTTCCTGATCACCGAAATGTCCGCCGCGCACGCCGACAACTGGGCGATGCGCGCCCTTTTGGCATTGGCAAACAGCGGCGTGGATTTGGGCGGCATCGCCCCGCAACAGGGAATGATCGGTATGGTGGGGGCGACGCTGGGTGCATTGGGCAAAGTGAAGCCCGAAGACGCCATCCCGCTTTTGAACGAGCTTTTGGACTGCGTGCAAATCATCCCCGAAGGCGGGCAGCCGCGCCCGCTGAATATGGACTTCAACGACGTGGAAGACTTCACGACCCTGTGGCGTTTGCGGAAGGAGGTGTTTGCATTGCATACCGATTTTTTGCAACACGCCTTTGGCCCGACCTCGGCATCGGGCGGGGAGGGGGAAGCCGGCAGCAAGGCTACCTGAACCTGACCCAAACCATCGGCGCGCTGGTTTCCTCCCGCATCTGCACCCTGCACGAGTTGCAAACCGTGTACGGGCTGGAAGATGCCTTTAACCTGCTCGAAATCGTCAATACCGATGCTTTCAACAAGGCACAACAGGCTACCTGATTTCAGGTAGCCTTTTTTAGGAATCGCTATGGCAACAGTAATTGATACCCTGTTTATGGAATTGGGCATTGATTCGTCCAAATTCAGCCGGGAAGCCAAGCAGGCTGTCTCCAAATTGGATGACATGACCGAGGCATTCGAGAAGGCAGAGGCAAAAACGGGCAAATCCGGCAAAGGGTTGGACAAACACGCCGAAAAGGTCAGACAGAACGTCAAACAGGCCAAAAACCTGACCGAAGCGATGGGGAAGGTCGCAAAAGGCGCAGCCGCCCTTTTCGCGCTTGTTACCGGCTCAAACGCATTGGACAAGCTGATTCGGGAAGCCGCCGAAGCCAACGTGCAGCTTGACAACCTGTCCCGCAATATCGGTATGGGCCGCAACCAACTCCAAGCATGGGGCGGTATGGCGGAAATGGCGGGCGGCAGCGCGGAAGGGATGAAAGGCAGCCTTGCCGGG
>NZ_JAGTUI010000091.1:0-2254 GCF_018224585.1 Neisseria sp. Marseille-Q1983 | reverse complement strand
CTACGAACCGCTGGCGCAAATCTTTGACAACGCCAAAGACGGCAAACAATACCTCAGCTATTTCCACAACGACCAAATCGGCATCCCGCGCGAGATGACCGACATCTACGGCAATCTCTTATGGTATGGCGAATACACCGCCTGGGGTTGTCTGAAAAAGGACGGGCGCGTCTATCAGCACGCGCACCAGCCGTTCAGACTTCAGAATCAGTACTTCGACAGCGAGACGGGGCTGCATTACAACCTGATGAGGTATTACGAGCCTGAGGCCGGGCGGTTTGTGAATCAGGACCCGATTGGGTTAGATGGTGGAGCTAATTTTTATCAATTCGCCACCAATGCTCAAATTTGGTTAGATCCATTGGGATTAAAAAAATATTCTGTTTATGGATTGTATAGGCCAGGGGATAGTAAACCTTTTTATATCGGTATTACGGATAATATAAAGACGCGTGTAAAACAACACAGGAAATCAGGAAGATTAGTTGGGGTAGAAGAATTAGTGGAATTATATAGTGATTTGGATTACGAAACTGCTCGTGGATATGAGGAGGGCTGTATTCGACAACATGGAACACTGACAGGAAAAAAACTTAAAAAAGGTCAGAAAAGTAATTTTAAGCCTAAAAAAACTAAAACCAGAGGAAATAAATGTCATTCATTTATTGAGAATAAGACCCGTAATGCTAAAAGACAAGAAGCAATGGTTGCGGGAAGAGACCATATTCTCAAAAATGGTTGTAAAAATCTTCCAATAATTTAACATTCTATGCTATAGAAAAGGAAAAGTATTATGAAAATCTTTAATTGGGAAAAAAACAGAACTTTATATAGATATCTTAAGAATGGTGATTTATTTTGTTTTAAAATAGCTGATAAATTATTCGGTTACGGTAGAATAATCGCTAAAAATAAGCTTGGTGCCACTGTAGGAATTTTTGATTTGTTTACTTCAAGCCCAGTTGAGCCATTCGATTATAAAAATGCTGGGAATTACCCAATTCTATTCAAAACCGTTTTAGACTGTCATACCTTATTTGAATCAAAGCTAGAGTCAGACTGGCGGATAATTGCTCAAGATCCCGATTACCAAGATCCAACCCCAAGTGAAATTACTTCCATTAATCCTGCTTTAGGAGTGGCTCACAATGCAGATTTTTCCATTGCACAAAAAATAGATGAAGAGGATGGTATGCAAAAAATACTCGAGAGAATTGAATTACGTGAAACACCAAGAAGTCATTATCATATCCTAAGTCTGCTTATTCGTTATAAACCAGAAATTTTTAATTTACCTATTGAATCGTTTGCAGAATTTGGAGATTTTATTTCGGATGAGTTTCAAAAAATTCACCACCGGAATTTAAAAGCGTAAAAAGCAAGCCGTAGCCCGCGGTTTCTGTTTTTCAGACGACCTCAATACCTTCTTTGAGGTCGTCTGAACCATTTGCTCTTTAACAGTCTCATTAGCAGTTAACATAGAGGTCGTCTGAAAACCAAATTTCAGACGACCTTACAAATTCCTGAGGGTGCAGTTTTCAAAGATGTAGACGGTAAAAAATACTCTTTAAGGAATGCACATATGGGACATAATCCTGAGGATGTTGTTTCTTATTGGAATCGTTGTGGTCGTTATCATGGAGCCAAGTCTCAGGCAGTACGGAAATGGATGCTTGATCCCAATAATTATCGATTGGAATATGGGCCAGGCAACTGTTCCCGTGGAGCAAAGAGCAAAGAATGTTATAAGAAACTCCGCAAGCCTAAAAATGGAAAATTACCTAAAGGTTGTTAATCTAAGAAGGATAAATTATGTATTTAGATCAAGTAAATTATGAATTAAACAAGAAAATCAATGATTTTGTATGTAACTCAAATGACGCGCCCACACCGAAGGAAAGAATTGATATTCTAAAGCAGGCATGGGAACTTTTACCCAAACCAGCAACTCAATTTGTTGAACCTACTTCTGCAATTGCTTGTGGTATTTCAGGAAGCTATAAAAAATTAGGTGATTATCCCAAAGCTCTTGAGTGGATACTTATTGCGCTTGAGGCTAGAAAAACCGTGCCTGATGGCAGCCCATTTCTATGGGCAGGTATTATCTATTACGAACTAGGTGATCTGGAAAATGCTTATAAATATTTTGATCTTGCCTACAAAGAGTTACGTTACACACCTTTCTCTATGGAAGACAAAAAATATTGGCAATTTTATAAGCAACGTAAAGAAGAATTAAATCCTAAGAAAAAAG
>NZ_JAGTUI010000090.1:0-2312 GCF_018224585.1 Neisseria sp. Marseille-Q1983 | reverse complement strand
TTTGAGCTAAGGCGAGGCAACGCTGTACTGGTTTTTGTTAATCCACTATAAAAAACCGCCCTATCGGATAAGCCGCTTGACTGAAAAGGCTTTACCCGCGCCGTATCGGAACACGTCCTCTAAAATACAATCCGTTGAATTGAAACAAATATAAAAACATTCGACCACAAAAACGGCAGCGCATCATTTGACAAAGAATGACAATATAGGTTACAAACCGATTTTCATACAAAAAACACCGCCGCCGTCCGCATCCGTTTCAGACGGCATTGAGAGAAAATCTTTTAGGAGAACCTTTATGTCCCGGCATCCCGCCCCCACCGGAGAAAAAACATTCTTCGGCCACCCCTTCCAGCTTTCCACCCTCTTCCATATCGAATTGTGGGAACGTTTTTCATTTTACGGAATGCAGGGCATCCTGCTGATTTACCTCTACTACACCGCCGACAAAGGCGGCTTGGGCATAGACAAAACCCTCGCCGGCGGCATTGTCGGCGCATACAGCGGCAGCGTGTACCTGTCCACCATTTTGGGCGCATGGTTTGCCGACCGCGTATGGGGTGCGGAAAAAACCCTCTTCCTCTCGGGCATCGTCGTGATGCTCGGACACATCGTCCTTGCCGCAGCACCCGGCCTGTACGGCCTTTTAATCGGGCTGATATTCATCGCATTGGGCAGCGGCGGTGTGAAATCTACAGCCAGTTCAATGGTGGGCGCATTATACGAACAAGACGAAATGCGCCCGCTGCGCGATGCGGGATTTTCCATTTTCTACATCGCCATCAATATCGGCGGCTTCCTAGGCCCGCTGCTGACCGGCCTGCTGCAGGAAAACATCGGTTTCCATTATGGTTTCGGCGCGGCGGCGGTCGGTATGGCATTCGGCTTGTGGCGTTATTCCTTGGGACGTAAAAACCTGCCCCACCCCACCGTCCCCCATCCGCTTTCAAAAGGACAGGGCAAAACTGCGGCCGCCGTCGGCATCGTCCTCATCGCCGCACTTGCAACCGCCATCAAAACCGGGCTTGTCAACCTCGACAATTTCTCCGGCATCCTATTATCTACCGTCATCCTTGCCGTCATCGTCTATTTTACCCGGCTGCTGACCAACCCCCGCGTCAGTTCCGACAACAAGCGGCACATCATCGCCTACATCCCGCTTTTCCTGACCATCTGTATGTTTTGGGCGGTCTGGTTTCAGATTTACACCGTGGCAACCGTCTATTTCGACGAAACCGTCAACCGCACCATCGGTTCGTTTACCGTGCCCGTCGCCTGGAAAGATTCCATGCAAAGCCTGTGGGTCATCCTGTTTTCCGGACTGATGGCGGCAATGTGGACAAAAATGGGGCGCAAACAGCCCAAAACCCCGCTGAAATTCGCTATGGCGGTATTTGTTACCGGCGCGTCGTTTTTGGGATTCGTCCCCTTTATTTCCGCCGGCACGCCGATGCCTATTGCGGTTTTCGCACTGATCGTCCTCGCCATCACGATAGGCGAACTGATGATTTCCCCGATTGCGCTGTCCATTTCCACCAAAATCGCACCGCCTTTATTCAAAACCCAAATGGTCGCCCTTAATTTCCTTGCCTTTTCATTAGGCTTCACTTTAGGCGGCGTATTGTTTGAAAAAGGCTATCAGGTGGGCGACGAAATCGGCTTCTACCGGCTGCTGTTCTACATCGGCGCAGCCACAGGCTTCCTGCTGCTCCTGCTCGTCCCCAAATTGAACAAAATGCTCGAAGGCACAGACTAAGTCCCGCCCCGATGCGCCGATGCCGTCTGAACCCTTCAGACGGCATTTTTCCGCATAATGAAGCCAAACCGTACCCGCGCACCTCAAACGGATAACTCAAACAGATCATCACGGCAAAGTGGGGCAACGCCATACCGGTTTCAATTCCCCCTATATGGCGCGCTTCATCAAAAGGGCGCGTTACTTTTCCGAACCGCCCCTTTTAACAACCGAGTGCAAGGGCAAAATATATAAAGGCTTTTTTATGCGAACGCAAGCAAATATTTTATTGTTTTTATTAAATAATTTTTAAAATATTCAGTCTCTGCGTTTTGCCTTGCCATAAACTCAGGACAGGCTTCCGCCTACCCTGAAATAACCGCCCCGACAACTGGTCGGAGCCTGCCGATTGTCATTTGAATAACGCAAGGGAAAGCCGTTGATTTCCGTTTGTATGGAAACAGTTTGGTTTCATTGGAAAAAGGCATTTTGTCCGACTAAATGAGTGCTGCATCAACGAAATATATAGTGGATTAACAAAAATCAGGACAAGGCGACGAAGCCGCAGACAGTACAA
>NZ_JAGTUI010000008.1:0-62228 GCF_018224585.1 Neisseria sp. Marseille-Q1983 | reverse complement strand
TAGAGAATCGTTCTCTTTGAGCTAAGGCGAGGCAACGCTGTACTGGTTTTTGTTAGTCCACTATACATTGTAACAAAGCACTTGACTCGGCAGCACAAGCCGGGGAAGACGCTGCAAAACTTTGCCAATAGGCTGCGCGATATCAGTGGATATTGGGATTTTCTTATTTTGAAGGATATATTTCAGGTTTTTTTTTTCAATGAATGAATATAATTTGGCGGTTTGTTGCATGATGGTCTTTCAGACGGCATATGCCGTCTGAAAGCAGTTTATATTGCATCCAATAATTTGTCGGCGGTATGGTTGATGGTGAAACGGTTGGCGACGCATTGATGCCCTGCCGTTGCCAGTGCGTTTTTCGTTTCAGGGTTCAAGACGAGACATTCGATTTCATCCGCCAAAGATTCAGGTGTCAGCCTATCCAGCAGAATCCCCGATTGATGATGTTCGATAATTTCCTTTTGCGCGCCCAAAGTATTGGAAATCACCGCCGTTCGGCAGTACATCGCCTCGCATAATGACAAACCGAATGCTTCCGGGACGAGGCTGGGTAAAACCACGACATCGCTTTGGCGGTAAAACGAAGCAATGTTTTCGGTAAACCCTTCAAAAGAAACAAATGGTTCTGCTCCTGAAGCAGATACGTCCCGCTTCAGGCGGCACATATAATCCGGATGTCCGTGCCCTGCCAATTTGAGCCTGATTTGAGGATATTTCCGATGCAGTATCACACAGGCTTCAATCAGGTTTTCCAATCCTTTTTCCGGACTGATCCTGCCGGCGTAGGCGACGGTAAAAAAACGGCTGTCGGGTTTTTCTTGAGACGGGGGAAAACGGCCGGTATCGATACCGTTATGAACAATCCGGTATTTTTCTTTAAAGGGATTGTCGGCGGTTTGCACATCGTAAACCAGACGGGAAACGCAAATAAAGCGGTCGGTGTTTTTCTGTATCAGGCGGTGGTAAAAATCGGTTTTGTTGGCGACGACATTGTGTTTGACAAATATCAGGCGTACCCCGGTCAGTTTTTTCAAAAGTATGGATAAGGCGGCAATTTTGCCGGTGTGTATCATCAGGTGGGAAATGCGGTTTTTCCGGATAAAGCGGGTAAGCGCGCAGAGCGAAAACAGCCCGTTGAGCGTGTGAAGGCGCGTTGTGAAAACGGAAGAAACTTCGGAAAAGCGCCTGTGCATCAACTCATTATTTTTATTGACGGCGGTAAACATCGTGCAGCCCCGCAGTCCCAATGCTTTTGAAACATCATAGACATATTGTTCGCCCCCGCCCCAAATCTTGGCCGATACGATATTTAATATCCTGAATTCTTTTTCCATTTAAAATTTTCCGCCGGATTTGTACAGATAATATAGTTTGACATATTTAATCATCGTGTAATAGCTGTGGTTGACGGACATAATCCAACCCATTTTTCCATCGAGAAACCCTTTGTTCAGGATATAAATTTTGAAAAAACCCCAAATCGGGCGGAGGATAATGTCCCTAACGAAACGCACGGGCTTTCCCTGCTCTCGGTATTTCTCGGCTGAAATGGAAGTATATTTGTTGAATTTGTTGAAATATTGTTCCCAGTTGTCGTATGTGTAATGGTACATAAAATGCTTCAGACGGCGTTTGGGGTAGGGGGTTTGTACGGTTTCGTGTACTTTGCCTTGCACCGAACTGTCTTTTTTCGGCATCAGACGGCATACGCTGTCGGGACGCATCGCGCCGTGTGTGGCGGGATGGTTGGAGAAAAGGTTGCGGCGTTCGACAAAATAGGCGGCATAATCGCCGGTTCGGACAATTTTTGAGATTTCATCAGATAGTTCCGGCGTGCAGCGTTCGTCTGCATCAATCAGGAAAACCCATTCTCCGCCTGCCTGTTCGATGGCAAATGTTTTTTGCGCTCCGAAATCCCCGTTCAAATGCCGTCTGAAGACTTTTGCACCCAAACCCTCGGCAATTTCGGCAGTATTGTCGGTGCTGTGGTCGTCAATAACGATAACTTCTTTATCGAAACGGCAACTTTCAATACATTCCCGAATGTGGTTTGCTTCGTTTTTGGCAACAATCAATACGCTGACTTTTTTCATTATCAAGGTTTCTCAAAGCATTTTGGTTTCACAGGGCGGCAAAAAAGCCCAAACATACGTCCGGGCTTGGGAATTGGTGGGTCCGGTGGGGTTCGAACCCACGACCAAGGGATTATGAGTCCCCTGCTCTAACCCCTGAGCTACAGACCCGTCAAGAGTAGGCGCGTATTGTATAGCATAGCGGTGGGATTGACAAACTTATTTCATCCGATGAGTAAAACGCAGTTGCTTCCTCCGAAGGCAAACGACGAGCTGGCGGCAATGCGTTTTTCGGTTTCCCAGCGGCTGCCGCTGCCGGTCAGGTTGATGGCGGGCAGGTTGGAGTCGTTCTGCCCGTCCCAAAGCTGGGGCGGAAGTTTTCCTTCGGGATTGCTTTGCCAGTCGGCAATGCCCCACGCGAACGCGGCTTCGATTGCGCCCGCCGCGCCCAGCGTGTGTCCGGTTTGCGGCTTGGTGGACGTGCAGGGCGTATTGTTGCCGAAAACCGCTGCAACGGCGCGGCTTTCCATACTGTCGTTGTGATGCGTTCCGGTGCCGTGCAGATTAATCCAGCCAATGTCTTCGGGCGCAAGTCCGGAGTGCTGCAATGCCGTCTGAAAGGCAAGGATTGCACCTTGAGCGTCGGGGCGGGGCGTGGAAATATGGTAGGCATCGCTGCTTGCGCCATAACCCAGAAGCTGCATGCCGCTGGAAAAATCCGCATCGCGCGTCATGATGAATACGGCTGCGCCTTCGCCGATATTGATGCCGTCGCGGTTGGCGGAGAAAGGGTTGGCAATGTTTGGGGATAAGACTTCCAATGAGGCGAATCCGTTGACGGTCAGCGGCGAGAGTGTGTCCGCGCCGCCGCAGATGACGGCATCGCACATACCGGCGCGAAGCAGGCGGGCGGCACTGATTAATGCGCGCGCGCCGGAGGTGCAGGCGGTGGAAACGACGTAACGCAGGCCGTTCAGCCCGTAAGCGTCGGCAATGAAATCGGCGGGCGCATTCATAAGGTGTTGGCATTGGTTGAACGTGAGGCCTTGCCAGGCTTTTCCCTGCACTGCCTGTCGGAACATCGGGATGTTTTCATCCGCACCGCTGGTGGATGTGCCGATAACGACGGCAATCCGGTTTGCGCCGTATCGTTGTATGGCGGCGTGGATTTGAGGTTCGATTTGTTCGAGCGTGTGCCAAAGCAGCCGGTTGGTGCGGCTGCGGCAGTGTGCGGGCGTGCCGTCTGAAAAGGGGCGCAGGGTTTCTTTTACCATACCGAAGGCAAGACTTTTGCCGTCAACCCAGTCGGATGAAAATGTCAGTGCCGGTTTGGAAGAAGGGGACAGCAGGGCATCGATGTGGGTGTGCAGTCCGCTGCCCAACGCGCTGGTGAGTGCAGGGTTTCCGAGGTAAACAGGTATGTTCATAATGGTTCAATCGGTGTAACCGACCAGCGGGTTTGGTCGGGTAGGGTAATCAGGAACTGTCCGCCAATATGATTGACGCACCATATGTCCCGATTGCGGTAGCGGAACAATGTTCCTTCTTTGCAGAAGGATGCGCCGCCGCCTGCCTGTTTGAGGCCGGGATAGGGGGGAGCGGTATTTTCGGCGGTTATCAGCGGGAGCAGTGCGGCAAACAGGCGACGAGACGGCATATTGGGCATCACGAACCCGTCATTTTGCCAGCCTCCGCTGTTGATAGTCTGGCGTGAAACCGGTGCGCCTAATATGTCGGTTTGTACAAACCGGATGCCGTCTTCCAGCTGTTCGGCCGCCAGTATGCCGGTTTGTACCGGTTCTTGCCCCTTATTGTAGCGTTCCCATTTGAACCATTGTACGTCTTGGGTAAGGCGCGGTTGGGTTTGGGGCAGGGGCAGGGCATATGGGGCGCAGGCGGCAAGCAGCTTTGCGGTCAATAGGGCAAGCAGGGTTGTGGTCGGGCGCATAGGTTCCTTTCAAAAATGCCGTCTGAAGCGGAAACGGTGGCAGGGCGGCTGACGGTTGGGATGCTGCGTATCGGGGATGGAGTACATCAGCCGTGCTGCCAGCCACAGGTTCAATATGACCCCGATGCCGACGGTAATGCCGAATGCGGCGACGGCCGGTGTGCCGCTGAAGGCAAGCAGGACGAAGGAGATGCCGGTCGTGAGCGCGGCAAGCAGCATACCGCCCAGCCGCGCATCGGTGCTGTGTCCGGCATTGAGCGCGTAAACGGCATAATCGATGCCGATGGCGGAAACCAGCAGCAATCCGAACATGGCAAACAGGCTGACGGGAATGCCCAGCCAACCCAATACGGCAACAGTGCCGATGGCGGCAGCGACGGGTACGGCGAGGATTTTTCCACCCTGCCGTGCGCCAAACAGCCGCCACAGCAGCAGCCATGCCAACAGGTAAGACGACAATTTCAGCCAAGCCGCCTGATTGCGCGTATGGCGGAACAGTTCGTTGAGCCTGCCGCGCTTGTCCGCCCATTTGATTCCCGGAACGGTTTCTGCCGTTTTGCGGACGGTTTCCGGTTCGGTCATACCGTTCAGGCGGATAACCGAGGCATAACGATGCGGTTCGACTTCGCCGAGATACAGGGGTTTCCAAGCCTGCGCCAGAGGCAGGACGATGCCGTCTGAAAGCGTGATGGCGGGCGTGTCGGCTGCTTGCAGCAGGGCGGATTTCAGCGTGTCTTCGGGAATGCCCAGTTCGTGCAGGGCGCGGTAGTTTTTGGGTTTGTCTGCAATCGCGCGCAAATGTTGTTTCAGGCGGTTTTGTTCGGCTGCCGACAGAATGAATTGATCCAGCGATTGGATGCCTTTCAGTTTGCCTTGTCGAATCAGGGGGGCGAGGGTGCGGCGCAGTTCGGCATTTTTTAACAGCAGCGCGTCTTCGCTTGCGGCTTCGGCAACCAGATATTGACCGCTGAAATCGGTTCCGCCCAATGTGCCGATTTTTTGTATTTGCGACAACAGTCCGGACGGCATATTCACCCATTGGCGGATGTCGTCATGCCAGTTGCTGCGCCACAGTCCGACGGCGGCGAAAACCATCAGGAAAACTGCTGCGGGATAAGTGAAGGACGGGGGAAGTTGTTTTCGGATGCATTTGCCGAGCGCGGCACTCAAGGCGGCAAAAGGTACGGGTTTCGCCTGATAACGGGCAAACAGGGGCGGCAGCAGGCAGACGGTCGCGCCGAATGCGCCAAGTAGCGAGAATCCGGAGAAAACGGCAGTTTGTTGTAAAACCGGCAAAGGTGTGAACCAGAGCAGCGCGTATCCCGAAACGGTAATCAGCAGGCTGACGGCAAAGGTGGGCAATACCTGTTTCATCGCCGGTTTCGCCTGCCATGATGAGAATATCGACGGGGTCAGCCAGTGCAGCGGGAAATCGACCAGCATCCCGATCAGGCTCGTACCGATAACCAGCGTCAGGGCGTGAATATGTCCGAATACCGCCAGAGCCGCCGCCAAGCCCGCCAGCATGCCTGCGGCAGGCGGCAGCAGCAGCCAAAAGGTGCGCGCGCTGCGGAAAACCCACAATATGAGGGCGGCGGTCAGGACGGTGCCGACAAAACCCATTATCCGGCTTTCTTTTTCGGCATCGGCTTTGGCGGCTGCTGCAAAAAGTGCGCCGCCCCCGGTCAGGATTTCGGTGTGCCTGTCGGATGCTAATGTCTGTGTTTTTTGGAGCAGGTTTGCCAAAGCATCTTGAGGCAGGGCGTTATCGGGCAGCTTGGCGCGTATCCAAACCCAGGTTTTTCCGTTGTCTTCGTTGAACAGCATACCGTTTTCGGGATGCCATTGCAGACGGGTTTGGGGATTGATTTTGCCGGCAACGAAACGTCCGAAACCAAGCCAGTCCTCATCTAAGGGCAGGGGGGATACGGCAAACGGGTTGGCGGCATCTTCGGCGCGTTGGCGGAAATAGTCGGCGGGTTTTTCGGTCAGCAAACGCCGTTGGGCTTCGGGTAAGACGGCCAAACTGATTCTGCCGATGTCTTGGCGGATTTGTGCAAAGTCGGGGCTGATTTGGCTGTTTACTTCGGAAAATATCCCGCTTTGCCGCCATAAGGAGGCGATTTCCGATGCCGTCTGAAATGCGGTTTCGGGTTGGGGGCTGCCGGCAAGCAGGATGATTTGGCTGTTGATTTGCGCGTCGCCGGCGCGTTCCGCCGCCTGCAAAACGGCATCTTGGCTGCTCTTGGGCAGCAGCTCGGTCAAATCGGTTTGCAGCCAATCGCGCGTTGTGATGTTGTAACAGGCAAAGGCGGCAAGTGCCGACATCAGCAGGGTGTAAATCAGGCGGATCATAGCGGTTCGGACGGTGTCAGAGTGATTGTTCGGCAAACTTGTCCGGTGGGTTGCCGACGCTGATGCCGTCAAACCGCATATCGGTTTTGTCCCCTTGTTTTTCGTGCAGTTCGATGCGGCGGACGACGCTGTCCCCGCTGATGTCGATATGGTTGAAGATTTGTTTCATCAGCAGGGTTTTCGGTGTGAGTTGCAGCGTCCATTTTTGCGCCGACCCTTCGAGTTTCAGATCAAACTGTTTTTCCAGCCCTTGCGTATCGCCGCCGATCAGGTCGAGAAAGAGTTTGATTTGCCTGCTTTGTCCGGAAAATTTTCCGGTGTCGGGCATCATCCAGCCTTTGCCGTTCCATTGGCTGATGCCGTCTGAACGGACGCGCAGGGTGGCGGCAAACGGTTTCTGCATCTGCCAGAGCAGCCCGCGTTTGGGCATCAGTACGAATTTTCCGGTTGTAGCCATCGGTTTGGATAGGGATTTCAGATGGCGGTATTGGATAAAGCTGCCTTGGATGTTGTCGGGTTTTTGCAGTATCCGGGTCAGTTCGGCAGTGGAAAATGCCGAGGCGGAAAGGGCGGTTGCGGCAAGGAGTGCGGCAAGCAGGTATTTTTTCATGGTTGTCTGTCGGTGTGGTAATAATGGGGCGGAAAATGCCGTCTGAAAGCGGACGGCAGGGCTTATGCGGCTTGAAAAGTCGGATGACTCCGTACGGCTTCGAGCCAGCTTTCCGGCGTTTGGAACTGTGTTTCTCCGGTTTCCAAGGATACTGCCGCCTGCGTGGTCGATGCGCGGGTCAGTTTTTCGCCGGTTTGCTCATCGGACAAAGTGTAGTCGATACGCAGGCAAGTGTCGATTTCGACGATTGCCATATCGATGCGTATGGTTTGTCCGAACCGTGCGGGGCGTATGTATTTCAAGTCCATTTTGACGATGGGCCAGCCGAAGCTGAGCCGTCCCATTTCATCGTAGCCGTAGCCTATGCTGTCGAGGAAGGCGCAGCGTGCGACTTCGAGGTATTTGACGTAGTTGCCGTGCCAAACGATCCGCATCGGATCGACATCGAAAAACGGGACTCGGATGATGTGGCTGTGGCGGCAGAAAATGTGTTTTTTGTTCATCGGGGATGGTGCTCCGTGTGCCAAAAGTCGTAAAAATTGAACCATTGCAGCGGATTCAGACGGCATTCTTCTTCTAAAATGCGGGCGAAATGTTGCGCGGATTCTTTGATTTTTTGCGTGCGTTCCGCCCGCGTCCAATCCGATGTGTCGGTCATAGGGCGAAGTTTCAGGCGGTAGCGTCCGTCTTGTTTGATGCAAAACAGCGCGTTGACCTTGGTTTTCAGCAGCGATGCCAGAATCCACGCACCTTGCGGTATTTCGGTATGGTGTTGCAAAAAATCGACGGTTACGGTTTTTTCGCCCCGGACGGGAATGCGGTCGGCGGCGATTGCCAACCATTCCCCTGCTTCAATGCGCCGGTTAAGCGTCATCATCAGCGATGCGTCCAAGTCGCTTACCTGTATCAGTTGGATTTTGTCCGCGCCCGCCTGTTGCAGGGCTTCGTTGAACATTTGCGCGTGGCGGCTGTGTACGAGGACGTTGAGTTTGAAATTCCGGTGGTGGGAAACCAGTGCGCGGCAGATTTCCGTATTGCCCAAGTGCGAACAGGCAAAAATCTGTCCGCGCCCGTTTTGATACATGGCGGCGGTCAGGTTGTCGGGGTCTTCGATAATCAGGTCTTCGTAACGTATTTTGCGCTGCCATACGGCAAACCGGTCGCAAACGGCTTCGCCGAATGCCAAAAACTGCGCGAATATGCGGTTTTCAGACGGCATAGCATCAGGAAAGGTATGCCGCAGGCAGTTTTGGTAGGTATGGAGGTTTTTCCGCGCCTGGGGCGAGGTCAGGTAAAAATATAGGACGACAAACCAAATACACGGTTTCATTAAAAAAGGGGGCAGATAACGGACAATCACCGCCGTCAGCTTGAGGAACAGGCGGTTGCCGCGTTCGTTTTGTTCCGCCCAGTGCCGGGATGCGCCGTTCATCAGAATATGCCTTTCAAGATGCGCCAACGCCATTTGAGCATACCGAAAAACAGCCGTGTGTGCATTTGGCTGATAAGGATGTTGTCGGCAAGGGCGCGGAAGTGGGAAATGCCGTCTGCGGCGTAACGGACGGGCGTGGGTATCCACACGGTTTTGATGCCGCGCCAATATAGCCGGATTAGGATTTCGATGTCGAAGTCCATACGGTTGCCGATGTATTCTCCGCGTATGACCGCCAACGCAGGCGGCAACGGATAAAGGCGGAAGCCGCACATACCGTCTTTAATATCGGACGACCAGGTATGGACCATATTCCAAAAGTCGGTAATCTTGCGCCCGTACAATCGTGATTTGGGTGCGTCGCCGCCGTATTGCGGCTGACCGCAGATGAGGGCTTCTGGATTGAGTTGCGCGGCACGGACGAACTTCGGCACGTCGTCCAAACAGTGTTGGCCGTCGGCGTCGATTTGCAGGACGTGGCTGTATCCCAGCTCCGCCGCCGCCTCGAAACCTGTGCGTACTGCCGCGCCTTTGCCGCCGTTGCTTGTGCGGCGGATGACGCGGATGCCGTCTGAAGCCAGATTTTCTAAAACGGGTATGCAGTCGGGGCGGGAGCAGTCGTCCACGACCAACACGTCCAAACCGCAGGCGCGCAGGCCGTGCGCGACCGTGCCGACGGTTGTCGGGTGGTTGTAATGGGGGATGAGGGCGAGGATGTTCATATTTATATTAAGGTAAGGCGGTAATCTTATTTGCCTGTGCGAAGGCGGTTCATCGTTCTTCCCTTGCGGCCGGATCGGGACTGTCCTGCGGCGTGTCGAATACCAGCTTCCCCGAGGCGCAGGCGGCATCCTGTTTTCGGATGGTAAACGACAGTTTGTTTTTATCGGCATCGTATCCGAGTTCTACGGAAATGTCGTCATATGGACGGATAAATTGCTGGTATTTCAGGTTTTCGATACGGATAATGTTTTGCCTGCCGAAGGGGTGCCGTGCGGCAAGCCGACGTACCCATTCCAATTCGACTGCGCCGGGGACGAGTGGGAAGGTGGAAAAATGTCCGCCGAAATAGGGTAAATCTAGCGGTACGCGGGTTTGATAGCGCAACCGGTTTCCTTCGGGCGGCAAGGTGTGCCATTGCGGCGCGGCGGGTTCTGCCAATGCCGTCTGAAAGTCCGCTGCGGTAATTTTCCCTTGTCCGTTGCGCGGCAGACGGTCTGTAAAACGCCAGTAGCGCGGCAGGGCAGCCGTGTCTTGCGTTTGGGCAAGGTGTTGCTTGAGTGCGGCGATAACGGCGGTGCGCCCCTGTCCCAGCCACGCCGTGATGCCTTCCGTATCGAGTGCCGCCCAAACGGCAATGCGCCCGTGTTTCGGATGCAGGGCGCAATGTGCGTCGGCAATCCAAGGGTGTTTCAGTAATTCGTGTTCGATTTGGTTGAGCGAAATGCGTTTGTCTGCTAGTTTGACGATCCTATCCTGCCTGCCCAGCAGGGCAAAACCGTCTTCGTGTGTTTCGATGCAATCGGCAATGTATTGCACGCCGCCTGTCCACGGCGAGGATATTTCCACCGATTTGCCGGTATTGCGGACGGAGACGTTGGGGAACGGTTGCCATAAGGTCTGTTTTTGGCGGGATGCAATGATGCCGGTTTCCGTACTGCCGTAAACTTCATAAGGGCGTACCGCATATTGTTCCAACAGGGCGGCGGTTTCCGGTGGGAGTTCCCCGCCTGCGGAAACGATGCCGTCTATCCTTCCGTTTAACGTCGCCCAATCCCGATTTTCGCCGAAACGGTTGAGCAGGGCGGGGCTGGCAATCCAGACATTTTGATAATCGGACGGCACGTTCAGGCTTGCCGACAGCAGCAGTTCGGGATAGGCGTTTTGCCTGCGGATCATCGCCCACCCCATCAGCAGCGGAAGCGCGAAGCGGAAGGTGAACCCATACATATGTTGCGGCGATACGCTGCCGAGGACGGCGGTTTTGCCGCGTCCGAACGGGATTGTCGCAGCCAGCGCGCGGGCTTCCGATTCGATTTGCGCGGCGGTTTTGACGATTGTTTTGGCTTCCCCGCCGGAGCCTGATGTACGCAAATGCACTTCTGATTCGGGCGGGATGTCCAATGTTTTCGGTATGCGGCTTTCAGACGGCATACCGCCGCAAGGGGTTGGCATTTGCCAAACGCGGATGCCGTCTGAAACAATATCGGTGTCGGTCAGCAGGATTTGTGCGGATTTCGCCCAAGTCAGGTTTCCGGGCGCGGTATTCGGCAGCAGCAGGGCTTTGCCGCCGCTGCGCCAAACGGCAAGCAATGCGGCTGCGAACAGCGCGGCATCGTCAAACCACAATGCCGCCGAACGGATGTTGTTTTGCTTTAATTTTAACGACAGGGCGTGTACCGTGCGTATAAAATCGGCGCGGGTCCACAGCGGGTCGAGGGCAATCGGCGTATTGTCGGAGAAGTTGATGTCAAACATTCGGGTCATATATTCCAAATGGCAGGACGGAGGGTGTCGTGCCGGATAAAAAAACAGTATTGCAGTGCCGCCTTGCCGATGCGTCGGCGGCCGCCGCTTATCGGGAATCCTGTCTGGATGATGCGGACAGGGCACGTTTGCTGCGTGCGCCGAAATTGGCAGGGCGGACAGATTGGCGGGTCAGCCGCTTCCTGAAGCAGCAGGGCGGCAAGATATGTTCGCTTTCGCACAGCAAAGGGCGGGCGGCGGTTTTGGTCTGCGGCGGCGGCACGGTTTGCGGTGTCGATATTGAAACGGTCCGTCCGCGCAATTTTCAGGCACTTGCCGAATGGGTTTGTTCCCCTGAAGAACGGGTTTTTTTGGCACGTTCCGGTTGGCAGGCAGAGGCTTTTTACCGCCTGTGGTGCATTAAGGAAGCACTGCTCAAAGCCTGCGGTTTGGGTTTTCCGCAAGATATGGCGAAAGTCGGTTATCTGACCGACGGTTCGGCGGTTTGCGGCTTGCGTGCGGATGGCGGAACCGGTTGGCACGCCGTCAGCGCAATCTGGTGCGGCGACGCGGTTGTCGCCTGCGTGTGGCGCGGAGCTGCCGAATTGGATTGGCAGTATTGCGGAACGGATGCCGTCCGGACGGTTTGCCATATCGAGCGGATAGGCGGCAAGGAAGTCTGAAAGGGCAGTTTGTTGTTTTATTCCGTTTTAAATCAATATGATGTAATCGGATTGTGCGGCTTTATCCGTTTTTCCAATGTTTGAACACCAGTGAAGTGTTCACGCCGCCGAAGGCGAAATTGTTGCTCATCACATAATCCGTTTCGATTTCACGGCCGCCGCTTAAAATATAGTCTACCTTGCCGCAGCGCGGATCGATGTTGTTTAAATTTAGGGTAGGCGCAAACCAGCCGCCGTTCATCATTTCAATCGAGAACCACGCCTCCAGCGCGCCGCACGCGCCGAGCGTGTGTCCCAAATAGCTTTTTTGCGAACTGATGGGCACAAATCCGAACACGGCTTCAGTCGCCAGCGTTTCGGCGATGTCGCCTTTTTCGGTTGCTGTGCCGTGCCCGTTCACATAACCGATTTTGTCGGGCGTGATGCCCGCGTCTTGCAGCGCGAGTTCCATACATTTCTGCATCGTGTCTTTTTGCGGCTGGGTAACGTGGCTGCCGTCGCTGTTGGCGCCGTAGCCGACGAGTTCGGCGTAAATTTTCGCACCGCGCCGTTTGGCGTGTTCCAATTCTTCCAATACGAAAATCCCCGCGCCTTCTCCGATGACCAGCCCGTCGCGGTTCACGTCGTATGGGCGCGGGGTTTTTTCCGGTTCGCCGTTGCGGCGGCTGGCGGCATAAAGCGAGTCGAAAACATACACTTCGGACGGGCAAAATTCTTCGCCTCCGCCCGCCAGCATCATATCGGTCAGACCGTATTTGATGGCTTCGTAGGCATAACCTATGCCTTGGCTGCCGGACGAACACGCGCTCGATGTCGGGATGATGCGCCCTTTCAGCCCGAAAAAGATGCCGATATTGGCGGCGGTGGTGTGCGGCATCATACGTACATAGGTGTTGGCACTGAAGTTGCGCGACGTGCCGGTCAGCAATAATTCGCCCACATCGCCGATGTCTTTGGTGCTGCCGCTGGAAGAGCCGCAGGCAACGCCCATCCGCCCGTCGGTAATGCTTTCGTCTCCGAGCAAACCGGCATCCGCCAGCGCCTGCTCCGCCGCATCGACGCACAAATACGACACGCGCCCCATACTTCTGAGCTGCTTGCGCGTCCAATGTTTCGGCGGTGCGTAATCCTCAATCGGCGCACCCAGTTGCGCTTCCAATTCGGGGAAACGTTCGCGCCAATCCATATATTTGACGGCGTTTTTTTCGGCTTTGAATGCTGCCTGTATGCTTTGCCAATCCCGGCCGAAGGCGGTAATGCCGCCTATGCCTGTTACTGCGACCCTTCTGGTATTCAACACAAACCTCCGTTCACCGCAATCACCTGGCGCGTGATGTACGCCGCTTTTTCATCCATCAGGAAACGCACCGCGTGCGCCACTTCTTCCGGCAGCCCCATACGCGCGGCGGGGATGACCTTTAAGATTTCTTCGACAGGTACGTTCTCATCGATAATATCGGTATCGATGAGACCCGGCGCGACACAGTTGACGGTGATTTTGCGTTTCGCCAGTTCGACCGCCAAGGCCTTTGCCGCGCCGATAATGCCCGCTTTGGACGCGCTGTAATTGACCTGACCGCGGTTGCCCGTCAAACCGGACACCGATGCCATGCACACAATCCGTCCGGCTTTGCGGCGGCGTATCATCGGCATAACCAGCGGATGCAATACATTGTAAAAACCGTCCAAATTAGTCCGCAGCACCACATCCCAATCGTCGTCTGAAAACGCGGGGAAGGCATTGTCGCGCGTCAGTCCGGCGTTCAACACCACGCCGTAATACGCGCCGTTTGCTTCGATGTCGGCGGTCAAAATCTTGCGGCAGGCTTCGCGGTCGGACACGTCAAACTGCAACACGCGCGCATTTCTGCCCAAAGCGCGGATTTCTTCCGCTACGGCTTCGGCTTCGTCGCGGCGGCTGCGGCAGTGGACGGCGATATCAAAGCCGTCTTCCGCCAAGCCGAGTGCGGCGGCTTTGCCTATGCCCCTGTTGGAGCCGGTAATCAGGACGGTTTCGGTCATCGTTGTTCTCCGTATGTGTGTGCCTGTTCAGACGGCATCGGTTGTTCCGGCAGGGTGTTCGGGGCTGTACACGTTGAGTGAGGCGCGTGCCAAAATGCCGTCTGAAGGGAGTGTTTCGGACGAAGTTTCCGGCGCATCCGTCCAACGCAGTTCGCAGTCGAACACGCCCATTCCCCCGGCATCCTGAATAGACATATGCGCCGTTGCCAGCAGATGCGTGCCGACAGGGACGGATTGGGCGAAGATTTCAAGTTTGCGCGTGCCGAGCAGGAAGCCGAGCCGAACCGGTTGCGCGTTTTTTCGGGCTTGGATGCCGGCATATGCGCCGACAGCCTGCGCCATCAGTTCGATAAATGCCGTGTAGGGCAGTATGCCGCCGGCCAGCAGGATGTGGTCGGGTTTTATCTGCGCCCCTGCTTCGACAAAATCATCGCCGTATCGGGTAATGCGGTCTATCAGAACCATACGCCCGCTGTGCGGCAGCAGGGAGGCGGTGTCGGTAATCGGGCATTCTGGCAGTGTGTCCATATATTGCGGCGGCAGGCTGGCAAATACGGGCATTATAATGATAAATGTAAATTCAGGCTAATTCCGGCGGTTTGCCGAGAGGCAGCGTTGTCGGAGAAAATGGCGTGGATGCGTTTGAATTTCGGCATTGTCAGGGGAATGGGCTTTGGTTAGAATGCGGCACAGTGTAAATTTTTGAAAGAAACTATGCCGCCGATTATTTGCCGGTTTCACTTCGACATCGCCGACTGGCGGGTTTCGGGCAGCAAAATGCGCGATATGGCGCAGTGGGCAAAATGGGCGGAATGTCCGGATTTTGCCGACGGTTTGCCCGATGTCAGGCCGGAATTGCCGTTCCTGCCCGCTATGCAGCGCCGCCGTTTGAGTAAGGCGGCGCGTTTGGTATGCGACGCGGCTTGGGACATTGCCTCCGCCTATCCCGGCAGTCCGGTAGTTTATGCCTCGCACGACGGGGAAATGGCGCGCAGTTTCGATTTGTGGTTGGAACTGTTGAAATCGCATACCGTGTCGCCGACTTCGTTCGGTTTGTCGGTGCACAATGCAACGGCGGGGCAGTGGTCGATATTGCGTCAGGATATGAGCGAGCAGACGGCATTGGCCGTGTGTGCCGACGGTGTGGAGACGGCTTTGGCGGAAGCGGCATCACTGTTGAAAGAGGGATGCGGGTCGGTTTTGGTTTTGGTGGCGGACGATCCGCTGCCGGAAGGATATGCCGTATCGGCGACTCGCGCGCCGTTTGCTTATGCTTTGGCGATGGTTCTGACCAAAGGGACGCGTTACAGCCTGACTCTGTCTGCTTCGGACGATATGCCGTCTGAAGCCGGTATGCTGCCCGAGGCATATTGGAGCGGTTTGGAATGGGTGCGTTTTCTGCTGAACGGCAGTCGGGAATGCCGCCGGGTATATCGCAATCGTGAATGGCTGTGGCAGCGGAATGGATAAATTGGATTATTGCCGCCGTTTTTTGGCGACTTGGTTAGGATTTGTGATTTTCGGTGTCGGCGGCATTATGATGAAATTGGTTTTGCTGCCTTACACTTTGAACGGTACTTCAAGGTCTGTCGCCCGCCAATTGGCGGCGCGCCGGATTATCGGAACATCTTGGCGTTTGTTTGTCGCTTATCTGAAATGGTCGGGCGTGTTGGAGGTATCGTTCAAGGGTGTTGAAAAACTCAACCGCCCGGGACAGTTGATTTTGGCAAACCATCCGTCTTTGCTGGATGTGGTGCTGCTTGTTGGCTATGTGCCCGAAATGAACTGCATCGTGAAAAAAGATTTGCAGCACAATCCTGCAATGAGCAGCCAGATTAAAGGTGCGGGCTATATTCCGAACGAAGAGTCGGAAGCAATGCTGGAAACGGTAAAGGCGGTTTTTGACAGCGGGCAGAGCCTGCTGGTGTTCCCCGAAGGAACGAGAACAGGGTGGGACGGACGGGTAAAAATGCACCGAGGCGCGGTTTCTTTGGGGCTGCGCTATGCCGAAGTGATTACACCTGTATGTATCAAAATGAATCCGCCCAATTTTAAAAAGGGGCAGCCGTGGTACCGCATCCCCCCGAAAAGGATACGGTATGAAATTACCGTCGGAGACGACATCCTCCCCCAAGACTGGCTCGCCGAGAAACCGTTGCCGATTGCGGCGCGGCGGCTGAATGAATATCTGCAGGACTATTTTACAAGGAAAACCATATGAACGACTTGGAAAACCAAATCAAACAACTGATTATCGACAGTTTGGCTTTGGAGGATATAACCGCCGCCGACATCGGCAGCGAAGACGCGTTGTTCGGCGACGAAGGGCTGGGCTTGGATTCCGTCGATGCGCTGGAATTGGGCTTGGCGGTGCAAAAACATTTCGGTTTCCGATTGGACGGCGAGCAGGAGAACTTGCGCGAACATTTTGCCAATGTCAAAACACTCGCCGCCTTTGTCAAAAGCCGTCAAGCATAAGGATGAAACATATGACCGAACAAGAAATCTACCGGTTGTTGAGCGATACCCTGACCGAGTTGTTTGAAATCGAACCGGAACGGATTACGCCCGATACCAACCTTTACGAAGATTTGGAAATCGACAGTATCGATGCCATCGACCTGATCGACCGCATCAAGCGCGAAACCGGCCGCAAGCTGCAGGCTGAAGATTTCCGCAATGTCCGCACCGTCAACGACGTGGTACAGGCGGTATTGAAGATTCAGGCGGGATAGGCGGGTATTTCTGATTATTTTTCAGACGGCATATTATTATCGGATGCCGTCTGAAAACATTTGTGCGGATTCAAAATGAAACCCGGTTTTTTCGGACATATTTTTCTGACCGTATCGAGTATTGCCTATCCCGTTTTGTGGTATTACGGCAGGGAGGCGGGGTGGTTTGTCTGGCTGGCGGCGGCGATGTGCGGGTTGTGGCTGCTGCGCGCCCTGACTGCCAAACTGCCCCAACAGCGTTATGCGGCTTTGTTTATTACACTGTTTTTTGCCGCAGTATTGGTGTTCGGGCGGCGCGACTCAATGTATTGGTATCCCGTCCTCGTCAATCTGATGATGTTGGCGGTGTTCGGGGGAAGCCTGTTTGCCGGGCAGACGGTGATTGAAAAACTTGCGCGGCTGCAACAGCCCGACCTGCCTGAAAAAGCCGTGCGCTATACCCGCAGGGTAACGCAGGTTTGGTGCGTATTTTTTATAATCAACGGGACGCTTGCCGCTTTGTTGGTTTGGTTGGGGCGATATGACTGGTGGGCGGTTTATACCGGCGTGATTGCCTATGTATTGATGGGGATGCTGTTTGCCGGCGAATGGCTTTACCGCAAACTCGTTTTGAAAGTCTGAAACCTTATGTACACTTGCACTTCCTGCGGCGAAAACCACGAAGAAATGCCCGCAATCGGCTTTACCGCTCCCGATCCCTATAACCAACTCAGTGAAGAAGAACGCATTGCTTATCAAGCGGAATGCGATTCTGATTTCTGCATCATCCGCTATCCCGACCAAACCGACCGCTTTATCCGCGCGGTGCTGCCGATTCCGATTATCGGGCATCAGGAAACGCTGGAATACGGCGTGTGGGTATCTGTCAGCGAAAAGAGTTTTAACGACTATCAAAGCCGCTTTTACGACAACCCTGAAAACGCCGTTTATTTCGGTATGATCTGCAACCGGCTGCCCCCTTACGAATCCGACACCTTCGGTTTGCATTGTAATGTCATTACCCAATCCGATGGTCAACGTCCTTTGCTGCAACTCCATCAAGGCAGCGGACATCCGCTGGTACGCGACTTTTATCACGGCATAGGATATGCCGAAGCGCAGGCAAGGATAGGGGCGGTATCCGAATCAGATTGTTCAGGACAAAAAGGATAAATATGAAATACAAAGACCTGCGCGACTTCATCGCTATGCTCGAGCAGCAGGGCAAACTCAAACGCATCGCGCACCCCGTTTCCCCGCATTTGGAAATGACCGAAATCGCCGACCGCGTGCTGCGTGCCGAAGGGCCGGCGTTGCTGTTTGAACACCCGATTAAGCCCGACGGTACGCGCTACGGTTATCCCGTGTTGGCAAACCTGTTCGGCACGCCCGAACGCGTGGCGATGGGTATGGGCGCGGACAGCGTGTCCAAGCTGCGCGAAATCGGGCAGACGCTGGCGTATCTGAAAGAACCCGAACCGCCCAAAGGCATCAAAGACGCGTTTTCCAAACTGCCGCTGCTGAAAGACATTTGGAGCATGGCGCCGAACGTAGTGAAAAACGCGCCGTGTCAGGAAATTGTGTGGGAAGGTGAAGACGTTGATTTGTATAAACTTCCGATTCAACATTGCTGGCCGGAAGACGTTGCGCCGCTGGTAACGTGGGGCTTGACCGTCACGCGCGGGCCGCACAAAAAACGCCAAAACTTAGGCATTTACCGCCAACAATTAATCGGCAAAAACAAGCTGATTATGCGCTGGCTGTCGCATCGCGGCGGCGCGCTGGATTATCAGGAATTCCGCAAACTCAATCCCGATACGCCGTATCCCGTCGCCGTCGTACTCGGCTGCGACCCCGCCACCATTTTGGGCGCGGTAACGCCTGTTCCCGATACCTTGAGCGAATACCAGTTTGCCGGACTGCTGCGCGGTTCGCGGACGGAGCTGGTGAAATGTATCGGCAACGATTTGCAAGTGCCTGCACGCGCAGAAATCGTGTTGGAAGGTGTGATTCATCCGAACGAAACCGCGTTGGAAGGTCCATACGGCGACCACACGGGCTATTACAACGAGCAGGATTATTTCCCTGTGTTCACGGTCGAACGCATCACCATGCGCGAAAATCCGATTTACCATTCGACCTACACGGGCAAACCGCCCGATGAGCCTGCCGTTTTGGGCGTGGCGTTGAACGAAGTGTTCGTACCGCTTTTGCAAAAACAGTTCCCTGAAATCACTGATTTCTACCTACCGCCCGAAGGCTGCTCCTACCGCATGGCGGTGGTCAGCATGAAAAAACAATACGCCGGACACGCCAAGCGCGTGATGATGGGTTGCTGGTCGTTCCTGCGCCAGTTTATGTACACCAAATTCATCATCGTGGTCGATGACGATGTGAACGTGCGCGACTGGAAAGAAGTCATCTGGGCGGTAACCACGCGCATGGACCCAGTACGCGATACCGTGTTGGTGGAAAACACGCCCATCGACTATCTCGACTTCGCCAGCCCCGTCAGCGGACTCGGCGGCAAAATGGGTTTGGACGCAACCAACAAATGGCCGGGAGAAACCGACCGCGAATGGGGGCGGGTCATCAAAAAAGACCCTGCGGTTACGGCTAAGATTGATGGGATTTGGGAGGAATTGGGGTTGTAGGTTTTACGGTCTGCCGTCTGAAGCGCGGGGGCGTTTCAGACGGCATTTTTGTACGCAGGGTGTTTACGGTTCTTTAGGTTTGAGCCACTGCCATTGTTCCAGCAGGGTGTCTTCGAGGATTTTCTGTTTCTCTTTGCGCGAATTGATGCCGCCGGTCAGCCTGCCGTAATCGACGGTAATGGACGGTTTGTCCACCGTACCGGTGATTTTCAGGGGAATCGGTTTGTTTTTCGGATGGACGGCGTTGCGGATAAGGACATCTTCAGACAATTCCTGCGTATCCAGATTGGTATAGCCGTTGCTGGTAACATAGAGGCTGTCGGAGAAGAGTTCGGTATCGATGTGGCGGCTGATGCCGTCTGAAATTTCGCTGTTGAGCGTGAATCGGTGGAAGGGTGTGCTGGGTGCGGCATTGTCGGCAGTTTTGCCCGAAATGCCGTTTTTCAGGATATTGTCCATGTCGATACCGTGCCACGCGCCGTTGGAAATGTTCAGCGACAGGCTGCCCTGAAGCGAGCGGATAAGCTCTTTTCGGGTTTCGCCGCTCGCGGTCAGGTCGATGACCGCATCGCCGTTGCCGCTGAAGCTGTGGAAGCCGAACAGGTCTTGCAGCAGCGGTTGGATTTGGATGTTGCTTGCATTCTGTTGCAGGCGGTAAGTGGCGGGGCGAGTGTTGGCGATGCTGATGCCGCCTTCGGTATGGCCGCCGTAAAGCCCTGACTTGAAACGGCTGAGCGCGATATGGCCTTTGTCGGCATGGAGATAGGTTTCCATATCGTCCAGTTGCAGGCCGGGAAGTTGGACATTGCCGATTTTAAGGTGGGCCTCGATATCTCCGGACAGCCTGCCGAGGGTGTCGGGAAATATTTTGCCGTTTTGTTGCCGCACGTCGTCAAGATAGGGGGTCAGGTTCAATTTTTGCAGTGCGACGGCGGCTTCCAGGTGCGGTGCATCTTCATGTGTGTATCTGAATTTCGCGGCAACGGTTTGGCGGTCGAACGAACCGTTGAGTTCGGCATGCCACTGATGAAGGTTTTTTATGGACATCGAACCGTCGAGCTGGCTGATGAAACGGGGTTGCGGCAGGCGGTTGACGGTATCCTGAAGGGTCGATACATGCAGGCGCGGCGCCTCCAGACCGTTGTTCCGGCTCCAAACCAATGGCGAGCCGAGGGAAAAGTTGGTTTGAAGGCGGGGTGTTTTGACGTTGCCGGAGATTTCGGCGTTGCCGATGTTGCCGATGCCGGAGTGCAGGTTGGCCTTATCGAGTTTGAACGATCCGCCCCATTGGAAATTCCCGCCGTCGGCGGTAGCGGTAAATGTCCCGTTGACGGTTTCAATTTTAATGTTGTTGTTCCTGAGTGCCAGCGTAGGGATTTGGGCGGTCAGGTGGAGGTTGTGGAAGGCGGTGTCGGCACGCAGGCCGAGGTTGGCCGCATCCGCTCCGCCAGCGTTAAAACGGATAGTGGGGTTGCCGGTGGTGGAAACGGTAATGCCATGCCCGTTTAGGGCGGTCTCGGCTTCGAAATGGAACGGTGAGATTTCGGGTGGATTGATGCCGTCTGAAATGAAAAGCCCCCTGCTTTTCCACGGGACGGACAGCTTCCCCCAAACCAGTATGCCCGAACTTTCAAACTGCTGCCCCGACGAATCGGGGGATTGCAGGTTGAGGTTAACTTCCTTCAGGGTAAGCCGGTCTTGCGGCAAGTCGAGGCGGACGGTGCTGTTTTCGATAATGATGCGGTTTACCGAGGCTTTGCGTTTTGGGTTGTCGATCAGGTCTTGGATGTTCCAAACGCCTTTCTCGTCGCGCGTCAGAGCAAGTTCCGCACCCGAAACCACCCATTTTTCAACCTGTATCTGATCCGACCACAGATTTTTCCAGCTCAATCCGATTTTGGTTTCTTTGATGGAAACGGCAGTCCGGTTGCTGCCGGGTTCGGTAATGGTCAGGTTTTTCAGGATGACGGTCGGCCGGGGCAGAAGCCTGCGCTGTATATCCGCATCAAACGAGATTTTCCGGTGCGTATGAGCAATGCTTTGTTGGAGGCGGCTTCGGATGTTTTCAGGTGTGAAGATGCGATATACGGAAGCGTGCAGCCCGATTGCCGCCAAAAGCAGTATCGTCAGTACGGCTACCGCATATTTCAGACGGTATTTGTGGAAGACCGATAATAAATCCATAGCCTGAAAAGTCTGTAAAACACGCCACAGTATAACACGGCTTGTAGAAATCCTATTTTGTGCGGGCGGATTATCTTGTATAAAGGGGTAATGTCCATAAGCAGGCATACCGCCGGATCAGGTATCGCGGGTGTTGCCGCGTTTGCAGGGGCAGTGTATGTTTCATACGGCGGCGGATTCTGCAAGATACTTTTTTGAAATACCGATACCGTCTGAAATGGACAAGTTTTGTTCAGACGGCATATAATTTGCTTTTTATTCCGGAGGCGCAGATATGGTCGGATGCGTTTGGCAGGCAGGACGGTTTGAAATCGGTTTGGACAAACCGAAAATCATGGGTATCGTGAATCTCACGCCCAATTCTTTTTCCGACGGCGGCGCGTATTCGCAAAACGCCCAAACAGCTTTGGCGCATGCCGAACGGCTTTTGAAAGAGGGTGCGGACATTCTCGACATCGGCGGCGAATCGACGCGGTTGGGTGCGGATTATGTTTCGCCTGAAGAAGAATGGGCGCGGGTTGAGCCTGTATTGGCGGAAGTGGTTGGATGGGGCGTTCCCATCAGTTTGGACACGCGCCGCACGGTGGTTATGGAAAAAGCATTGGCACTCGGCGGCATCGATATTATTAACGATGTGGCGGCGTTGACCGACGAAGGCGCGGTCGAATTGCTGGCGTGTCAGGCGGATACGGGCATTTGCCTGATGCACATGCAGGGTTTGCCTGAAAACATGCAGATTAATCCGAAATATCAAGATGTTGTCGGTGAAGTAGCGCGGTATTTGAAAGCGCGCTCAGCGGAATGTATCGCGGCAGGCATCGCACCGCAACGCATCATACTCGACCCCGGCTTCGGCTCCGGCTTCGGCAAAACCTTGCAACACAATATCGCGCTGATGCGGCATTTGCCCGAATTGATGGCGGAAACAGGTTTTCCGCTGCTCATCGGCGTATCGCGCAAAAGCACGATAGGCGAGCTGACCGGCGAGGCAGACGCGGCGGCACGCGTACACGGCAGCGTGGCGGCAGCGTTGGCTTCCGTGGCGCGCGGCGCACAAATCGTGCGGGTGCATGATGTGAAGGCGACGGCGGACGCGTTGAAGGTGTGGGAAGCGTTGGGCATCAATCTGTAAACAGCGGTTCGCATACTTTATGCCGTCTGAAAAGGGCGGGGCGGCTTCAGACGGCATCAACGGTGCAGACAGCAAGGCACAAACTGACTGTATAATCTCGGACAACGGTTCACATGCTCGGAGCAAATGATGGCAAAAAAATATTTCGGCACGGACGGCGTGCGCGGCGAAGTCGGGCAGTTTCCGATTACGCCCGATTTTGTATTGAAACTCGGCTATGCGGCGGGTCAGGTGCTGGTGCAGCACGACACTGACCAGAAACCGACCATTTTAATCGGCAAGGATACGCGTATTTCCGGTTATATGCTGGAAGCCGCTTTGGTGGCAGGTTTTACCGCCGCAGGTGTCAACGTTATCCAAACCGGTCCGCTGCCTACGCCCGGCGTGGCTTATCTGACCCGTGCGCTGCGTTTATCCGCCGGTGTGATGATTTCCGCGTCGCACAATGCCTATTCCGACAACGGCATTAAATTCTTTGCCGAGGGCGGCGTGAAGCTTTCCGATGAAATCGAGTTGGAAATCGAAGCCAAAATCGACGAAGAAATGAAAACCCAGCCTTCTGCACGCCTCGGGCGCGCACGCCGTATCAGCGGTGCGGACGAACGCTATATCGAATTTTGCAAATCCACCTTTCCCAGCCATTCCGACCTTCGGGGTTTGAAGTTGGTTATCGATACCGCCAACGGCGCGGGGTACGGTGTCGCACCCAAAGTGTTTCACGAATTGGGCGCACAAGTTGTCAGCATCGGCGACGAACCCAACGGCTACAATATCAATGAAAAATGCGGTGCGACTTATACCAAGACACTCCAGGCCGCCGTTTTACAGCATGAAGCCGACTACGGCATCGCCTTGGACGGTGACGGCGACCGCCTGATGATGGTCGATAAAAACGGGCAGGTTTACGACGGCGACAGCCTGATTTACGTCATCGCCAAAGCCCGCGCCGGCGAAGGTGTCAACATCGGCGGCGTGGTCGGCACGGTGATGACCAATATGGCGATGGAAATCGCCCTGAAAGAGCAGGGCGTCGATTTCTGCCGCGCCAAAGTCGGCGACCGCTATGTGTTGGAACAGCTGAACCAACGCGGCTGGCTCATCGGCGGCGAAGCCAGCGGCCATATTTTGTGCATGGACAAACACAACACCGGCGACGGCATTATTTCCGCGCTGCAAGTTTTGGCGGCACTGCAAATCCTGAACCAAGACCTCGCCACCGTTTGCGCCGACTGGCAGCCGTATCCGCAAACGATGATTAACGTGCGCATCCAAAAAGGTCAGAAATGGCAGGAAGCTTCGAAAGACGTGTTGGCGGAAGTGGAAAAAGAACTCGAAGGCAAAGGAAGGGTTGTGTTGCGCGCTTCGGGAACTGAACCCGTCGTGCGCGTGATGGTTGAGGCGCGACAGGCGGATTGGGCGCGCGAAGGGGCGGAACGTATTGCTTCCGCCATCGGCAGCATTTAGGCAAAATCAGGAAAAATCGTTTCAACAGCGGCGGTTTTCCTGTTTAAATGCCGTCTGAACGTCCGGCGGGGGAGCGAATCTGCCCCCTGCCGCTTTCAGACGGCATAATCTTTGATAGAATGCCGTTTCGCGCAGAAAATGTTTCGGCTTGTTCTGACTTTTTATCTCCGACAATGGAATATCCGCTATGTTTGCCCTTTTGGAAGCCTTTTTTGTCGAATACGGCTATGCGGCCGTGTTTTTCGTTTTGGTCATCTGTGGTTTCGGCGTGCCGATTCCCGAAGATTTGACCTTGGTAACGGGCGGCGTGATTTCGGGTATGGGTTATACCAATCCGCATATTATGTTTGCGGTCGGTATGCTCGGCGTGTTGGCGGGCGACGGCGTGATGTTTGCCGCCGGACGAATCTGGGGGCAGAAAATCCTAAGGTTCAAACCTATTGCGCGCATCATGACGCCGAAACGTTACGCGCAGGTTCAGGAAAAATTCGATAAATACGGCAACTGGGTTCTGTTCGTCGCCCGCTTCCTGCCGGGTTTGCGGACTGCCGTTTTCGTTACCGCCGGCATCAGCCGCAAAGTATCGTATCTGCGCTTTCTGATTATGGACGGGCTGGCCGCGCTGATTTCCGTGCCCGTTTGGATTTACTTGGGCGAGTACGGCGCGCACAACATCGATTGGCTGATGGCGAAAATGCACAGCCTGCAATCGGGTATTTTTGTTATCTTGGGTATAGGTGCGGCCGTTGTCGCTTGGATTTGGTGGAAAAAACGCCAACGTATCCAGTTTTACCGCAGCAAATTGAAAGAAAAGCGGGCGCAACGCAAAGCCGCCAAGGCAGCCAAAAAAGCCGCGCGGAACAGGCAATAAGGCAGGGCCGCCGGTATTCGGCGGCTGCCGCGCCTTTTTGAGTTTGCCGGTTTTCAAATGCAAATCGCCGGGAAGGAGGAATATCGGCAGCTTCGGTGTTTTTTCATTTCAATGCCGTCTGAAAGCTGCTTCCGCCGCCAAATTGCCGGACGGTGCGAAATATAGTTAAATAAGCCGCATCATTAATGTTCAGACGGTACGACAACGCTATGAAACAAAAAATCTTCGTCCTTTACACGGGCGGCACAATCGGTATGACCCAAAGCAGCGAAGGCCTGCGCCCCGATACCGCGCTGGTCAGCCAAGCCCTTTCCCCTTTTTCAGACGGCCTCGACTTCGAGTGGCACGTCTGCAATCCCTTGATTGATTCCTCTTCCGTTACGCTGCAACACTGGTGCGATTGGCTGAACATCATTGCCGCCAAACTCTCTTCATGCGACGGCATCCTGGTGCTGCACGGCACGGACACGCTCGCCTATACCGCCAATCTGTTTGCGCTCGCCCTGCAAGGTTTGGACAAACCGATCGTCCTGACCGGTTCCCAATGGCCTTACGCCGCTGAAAACAGCGATGCCCCGCGCAATCTCTCCACCGCTGTTGCCGCTTTCAGCCTCAAGCTCAAACAAACCGTCATCGCGTTTGATGGCAAACTGTATCCCGCCGTTGGCAGCAGCAAAGTCAGCACCGAAACCGCCGCAGGCTTCGACAATCCGCATTTCGGCGCACTTGCCGAATGGGACGAAACCCGGGGTTGGCACAATCTCCGCATCCCGAACCAAGACGCGGCGGATGTTTCAGACGGCCTCAAAATCCGCTATCCCGACCCGCAGACAAAAATCGCCGTCCGTACGCTTATCCCCGGCTTTGCCGTCCAAGAACTTGCCGACGGACTCGGACAGCTTTCCGCCCACGCCCTTATCCTGCAAAGCTACGGACACGGCAACACGCCCGCAGACGAAGGTTTCATCCGCGCCGTCCGAGACTTCGCGCGGCAGGGCAAACTGCTGCTCAACATCAGCCAAGTCCGACAAGGCAAAACCGCCGCCGTTTACGCGCAAGGCAACGCGTTCCGCAACTCGGGCATCATCAACGGCGGCAAATGTAACCTCGAAACCGCCACCGCGCTGATGACCCTCGCCGTATCGCAAGGCTGGGGTAAGGAAGAGGTGGAAAAAGAGTTGGCAAGACTGCAATTATTGTGAAATCGAAATGAACTTCACCGACACCCACTGCCATCTCGCCGATCCCGCCTTACGCGAAAACCTGCCGCACATCCTGACCGCCGCGCGAAAAGTCGGGGTGAAGCGGTTTATCGTTCCCGCGACCCGGTCGCAGGATTGGCAGGACGTGGCGGATTTGGCGGAAATGCCGTCCGAACACGGCATCCGGGTTGCCTTCGGTATCCATCCTTGGTTTTCAGACGGCATTGCGGAACAGGATTTTGCCGGTTTGGCAGCCGTATTGGCGCGTTATCCCGGCGCGTGGGTCGGCGAAATCGGCTTGGATTTTTACGACAAAACCCAAACGCCGCAGCAGCGCGAACGGCAAATCCAAGTCTTCAGCCGCCAGCTTGAAATCGCGCAAACCCTGCGCCGCCGCGTGATTATCCACAATCTCAAAGCCGCCGCCGACATCGCCGCCGCCGTCAAACAGACGGGCTTTACCCGAGGCGGCATCGTTCACGCCTTCTCAGGCAGTGCGGAAGAAGCGTGCGTGTTGACGAAACTGGGTTTCAAAATCGGCATCGGTTCGCTGTTGCTCAATCCGAACGCGCGAAAAATACGCGATACGCTTAAAGCCTTGAACGACGGGGATTTCGTATTGGAAACGGATAGCCCGTTTATGCTGAAAAAGGAGATTAATACGCCTGCCAATATTCCGGGTATTGCAAAGATTGCTGCGGAAATCCGCGGAACCTGTGTAGAAGAAATTGCCAAGGTAACGGAGCGCAATGCCGATGCCCTGTTGGAACGGTAGGTTATCCATCTAAGATTATCTTTTTGAATATTCAGAAAATATATTATAATGACCGCGTTTTGATGCCGTCTGAATTTCAGGCGGCGTTTGTTATGGAAGAATTATGAAGCCGTCTATCTTAGAAAAACTGCAACAACTCGGCGACCGGTTGGAAGAAGTCACCCACTTGCTCGGACAACCCGAAGCCACGTCCGATATAGACAACTACCGCAAACTCACGCGCGAACACGCCGAACTGTCCCCCGTCGTCGAAGTATTCCAAAACTATCGGCTTGCCCAAAGCGACTTGGCGGATGCCGAAGAAATGTTGTCCGACCCCGAAATGAAAGACTTTGCCGCCGAAGAAATCGAAGCGGTAAAAGCCAAAATCGACGCGCTCGATACCGAACTGCAAAAACTGCTGCTGCCCAAAGATGCCGACGACGATAAAAACATCTTTATCGAAGTGCGCGCCGGAACGGGCGGCGACGAAGCCGCGCTGTTTGCCGGCGATTTGCTGCGTATGTACAGCCGCTACGCCGAACGCAACCGCTGGCAGGTTGAAATCGTGTCCGCCAACGAAAGCGAGTTGGGCGGCTATAAAGAAGTTATCGCACGTATTGTCGGACTCGGGGCGTACAGCCGTCTGAAATTTGAATCGGGCGGCCACCGCGTGCAGCGCGTCCCCGCCACCGAAAGCCAAGGCCGCATCCACACCTCCGCCTGCACCGTCGCCGTGATGCCCGAAGCGGACGAACTGGAAGACATCGAACTGAACCCCGCCGACCTGCGCATCGATACCTTCCGCGCATCCGGCGCCGGCGGTCAGCACATCAACAAAACCGATTCCGCCGTCCGCATCACCCACCTGCCCACCGGTATGGTGGTCGAATGCCAAGACGGTCGCAGCCAACACGCCAACAAAGCACAGGCGATGAAAGTCCTCGCCGCCCGCTTAAACGACGCACAAAAACGCGAAGCCCAAGCCAAAGAAGCCGCCGAACGCAAATCCCTGATCGGCAGCGGCGACCGCAGCGAACGCATCCGTACCTACAACTACCCCCAAGGCCGCGTTACCGACCACCGCATCAACCTCACCCTGCACAAGCTGGATTTTGTGATGGACGGTGACTTGGAAGAAATCACCGATGCCCTGATTGCCGAACATCAGGCCGAGCTTCTGGCGGCAATGGGCGATTGAGTTTTGTGTCCGGATAAAAAAATCGGTGTTTGAACAAGGGGCGGTTTTGCCTGTTTGCAAGAGTAAGACGGTTTCATTTGTTCGGATGGCGGGCGGTTTTGCCGGATAAAAAGAAATTTTTAAAACAAAACCGTATCTTTAATGGCTCTGTTGCAAGTGTAACAATCTCCACACTCCGCATCATTTGCATGATGCGGGATATTTTTTAAGGAAATTTTATGGAGTTTTTTTTAGCGGTTTGGCATTCAATATTTGATTTCATAACCGGTCTATTTATATTTAAACCATGGGAAGAAGATACGGCAGAAAATAAAATAAAAAGTTTAGCTTTACTTTTCTTTCTGACAATTTGCGGCTTTATTTTTTATATTTCAGTCTTTTAAGGCAAAGCACATAAAAAACATGAAAATAATGAAAAATCAATAGCAAAACCGGCGGCATATGGCGGACAGTCTGAAAAATGCCGTCTGAAAAAGAAATGCTTTTTCAGACGGCATTTTTCCGCAGATCGGATGATAAGCGGAAGGGATGCGCCCGCATATTCCCGGCTTTTTTGTTCGGAAATAAGGAAAAAAGGGGATTTGAACGTGCGCCCTCTTTCGGAAACATAAGGTGCAAACGGCGTTCGGACGGCATTTTGACGTGCCGGGCGGTCGGGCAGGGCGCGCCTGCGGCGCAAAACCGCGAAAACAAGCCGCCGGCTCTGCCCGAATCCAGTGTATGATGCCGTTTTCGACAACGGACAAGGGATAGGAATCTGGATGAAGATTGCGATTTACGGTACGAAAAGCTATGACCGCGAACATTTTGCCCGCGCCAACCGGCATTTCGGCTTCGAGCTGGAGTTTTTTGATTTCATGCTGGATGCGAAAACGGCGAAAATGGCGGAAGGTGCGGAGGCGGTCTGTATTTTTGTAAACGACGACGGCAGCCGGCCCGTGTTGGAAAAATTGGCGCAAATTGGCGTGAAAACTGTGGCGTTGCGTTGTGCCGGCTTCAATAATGTGGATTTGAAGACGGCTGAAGAGTTGGGTTTGAAGGTCGTGCGCGTGCCAGCCTATTCGCCCGAATCGGTTGCGGAACATACGGTCGGTCTGATGCTGACTTTGAACCGCCGTATCCACAAAGCCTATCAGCGTACCCGCGATGCGAATTTTTCGCTGGAAGGTCTGACCGGTTTCAATATGTACGGCAAAACGGCGGGCGTTATCGGCACGGGGAAAATCGGTATTGCAACCATGCGGATTTTAAAGGGTTTCGGCATGAACCTGCTGGCTTACGATCCGTTTTGCAACCCCGAAGTGGAAAAACTCGGCGGCAGGTATGTGGATTTGGACGAGCTGTATGCCCAGTCGGACATCATCACGCTGCATTGCCCCGCCACGCCGGAGAACCACTATATGCTGAACGAAGCGGCGTTCGATAAAATGAAAGACGGTGTGATGATTATCAACACCAGCCGTGGCGGTCTGATTGACAGTTCTGCCGCGATTGAGGCGTTGAAACGCCGGAAAATCGGCGCATTGGGCATGGATGTGTACGAGAACGAGCGCGAGCTGTTTTTTGAAGACAAATCCAACGATGTGATTACCGACGACGTGTTCCGCCGCCTGTCGTCCTGCCATAACGTGCTGTTTACCGGCCATCAGGCATTTTTGACGGAAGAGGCGTTGGGTAATATTTCGGAAGTTACGCTGTCCAATATCCGCGAGGTCGGACAGACCGGCGATTGCGGCAATGCGGTTCGTGCCGACGGCTGATGTGTTTTAAGAGTTTAAAGGAAATGCCGTCTGAAACAGGTTTCAGACGGCATTTATGTTCAGGGTTAAGGCTTATTTCACTTCCAACTTGGCAACGCCACCCATATAAGGCTGCAAAGCGGCTGGGATATTGATACTGCCGTCGGCGTTTTGATGGTTTTCCAATACGGCGACCAGCGTTCTGCCGACTGCCAAGCCGGAGCCGTTCAAAGTATGTACCAAGCGGTTTTTGCCGTTTTCGTCTTTGAAACGCGCCTTCATGCGGCGGGCTTGGAAATCTTCGCAGTTGGAGCAGCTTGAGATTTCGCGGTAGGTATTTTGCGCCGGCACCCAAACTTCCAAGTCATACGTTTTTGCCGCGCCGAAGCCCATGTCGCCGGTACACAGGGTAATCACGCGGTAGGGCAGTTCCAAAGCCTTCAGGATATTTTCGGCATGGCCGATCATTTCTTCCAGCGCTTCGTATGATTTGTCGGGATGAACGATTTGCACCATTTCCACTTTGTCGAACTGGTGTTGGCGGATCAGACCGCGCGTGTCTTTGCCGTACGAACCCGCCTCGCTGCGGAAGCAGGGCGAGTGGGCGGTCAGTTTCAGCGGCAGTCCTCCTTCGTCCAAAATACTGCCTGCAACGGTGTTGGTCAGGGTAACTTCGGCTGTCGGAATCAGATATTGCGTGGTTTTGGTTTCGTCGCCGCCACGGGTAACGTGGAACAAATCTTCTGCAAATTTAGGCAGTTGGCCCGTGCCTTGCAGCGTCGTATCGTCAACGATATAAGGCGTGTAATGCTCGGTGTAGCCGTGTTTCAGCGTGTGCGTATCGAGCATGAATTGCGCCAGCGCGCGGTGCAGGCGGGCGATTTGTCCGCGCATCACGGTAAATCGTGCGCCGGAAAGTTTCGCACCGCCTTCGAAATCCAAGCCCAAAGGCTCGCCCAAATCGACATGGTCTTTGATTTCAAAGTCAAATTCGCGTGGCGTGCCGACTTTGCGGACTTCGACGTTTTCGGTTTCGTCTTTACCGGCGGGTACGCTTTCGTGCGGCAGGTTGGGTATGCTCAACAACCATGCGTCCAATTCTTTTTGAACGGCATCCAAATCGGCGGCAGCCTGTTCCAAATCGGTTTTGATTTGGGCGACTTGATCCATGGCCGCCTGCGCCTCTTCATGTTTACCCTGACCTTTCAGTGCGCCGATTTGTTTAGAAATGCTGTTACGCGAGGCTTGTAGTTCTTCGGTTTTCACCTGAACGGACTTGCGTCGTTCTTCCAGTGCGTCAAAACGTGCGGTATCAAAGTCATAACCGCGCCGTGCAAGCCGTTCGGCAACGGCGGCGGTGTTGCTGCGGAGCAATTGGATATCTAACATGGTCTGATTCCCGAATAATTTGAAATACATTATTGTAAACCAAATTTAAGATATTTTCCCAAATCCCCCCATGTTTCGGCACGCGTACCGCCATGCCGTCTGATTTGTCAAAACCGTCCGATTTGTGGGAAAATCCTAAGATTGAATTTAACGGAGGGCGACACCGTGTTGGACAGAGAAGGCTATCGCCCCAATGTCGGTATCATCTTAATCAACAACCGCAACGAGGTCTTTTGGGGCAAGCGCGTACGCGAACATTCATGGCAGTTTCCGCAAGGCGGCATCAAGCCGGGCGAAAGTCCCGAAACCGCGATGTACCGCGAGTTGTACGAAGAAGTCGGGCTTTTGCCGCAACACATCAAAATCGTCGGGCGGACGCGCGACTGGCTGCGTTACGACGTGCCGAACAACTGGGTGCGCCGCGAATGGCGCGGCTCTTATCGCGGGCAGAAGCAGATTTGGTATCTCCTGCGCCTGACCGGCCGGGATTGCGATGTCAACCTGCGCGCCACCCGCCACCCCGAATTTGACGGCTGGCGTTGGCATCAATATTGGGCACCCGTTGACGAAGTGATTGATTTCAAACGCGACGTTTACTTGGGGGCATTAAAAGAACTCTCCGCCCGCTTCCTGCGCGGTATGGAAAGTTATGAAGACTTTGCCGCCCGCCAACCTTCCGACAACCGCTAAAACAACGGAACGCAACGCTTTCAGGCCGTCTGAAAGCGTTGTTTTTCTTACTTTCAGATTATTCCTATGGCTAAAAACAACCAATACAGCGAATCCAGCATCACCGTCCTCAAAGGCTTGGAGCCGGTCAAAGAACGTCCCGGCATGTACACCCGCACTGACAGCCCGACCCATATCTGCCAAGAAGTCATCGACAACGCGGCGGATGAAGCGTTGGGCGGTTTCGCTACGGCAATCGACGTGCAAATTCATGAAGACGGTTCGCTTTCCGTACGCGACAACGGCCGCGGCATTCCCGTCGGTCTGCACCCTGAAGAAGGCGTACCCGTGGTCGAACTCGTGTTTACCCGTCTGCACGCGGGCGGCAAGTTCAACAAAAAAGACGGCGGCAGCGCGTATGCCTTTTCAGGCGGCCTGCACGGCGTGGGCGTATCCGTCACCAACGCCCTTTCCACCCGCCTTGAAGTAACGGTCAAACGCGAAGGCAAAATTCACCGCATCGTGTTTGCCGGCGGCGACGTGGTCGAACCGTTGGCACAAGTGGGCAAATGCGCCGTCAAAGACAGCGGTACAGAAGTGCGCGTCTGGCCGGACGGCAAATATTTTGAAAGCCCGAATTACAGCATTCCCGAACTCGAACGCCTGCTGCGTGCCAAAGCCGTGCTGCTGCCGGGTGTGCGCGTTTCCCTGACCCGTCCGGTCAAAGGCGAAGACGAAGCGCGCACTCAAACCTGGCATTACCCCGACGGTCTGAAAAGCTACCTGACCGACCTGATTGCCGACGCGCAGGAAGCCGTACCGCTGTTCTCTTGCGAAAACTACATTTCAGACGACCACAACGGCGATTTCAGCATCGGCGAAGGCGCCGCCTTTGCCCTGACCTGGCTGGAAGAAGGCTCGTGCGCCAACGAAAGCTACGTCAACCTCATCCCCACCCCGCTGGGTGGCACGCACGAAGCGGGCTTGAAACAAGCCGTGTTCAATGCCGTCAACAACTTCATCAACCTGCACAACCTTTTACCGCGCGGCGTGAAAGTACAAAGCGACGACGTGTTCGGCAAAACCGCCTTCGTCCTCTCCGCCCGTGTCCTCGACCCGCAATTTCAAGGTCAGACCAAAGACAAACTGACCAACCGCGACGCGTTGAAACTCGTCGCCGCCGTATCGGGCGACCCTTTGGAATTGTGGCTGAACCAAAACGTGGACTTCGGCAAAAAAATCGCCGAACTCGCCATCCGTCAGGCGCAGGCGCGGATGCGTTCGGTTAAGAAAATCGAAAAGAAAAAAGGCAGCGGCGTTGCCGTCCTGCCCGGCAAACTGACCGACTGCGAAAGCGAAGACATCCGCGAAAACGAACTCTTCCTCGTCGAAGGCGATTCCGCCGGCGGCTCCGCCAAACTCGCCCGCGACAAAGCCACCCAAGCCATCCTGCCCCTGCGCGGCAAAGTGCTCAACAGTTTTGAAGTCCATCCCGACCAACTCTTCGGCAACGCTGAAATCCACGACATTTCCGTCGCCATCGGCGTCGATCCGCACGGCATCAACGACCATCCCGACTTAAGCGGCTTGCGCTACGGCAAAATTGCTATCCTGTCCGATGCCGACGTGGACGGCTCTCATATTCAAGTTTTGCTGCTGACCCTGTTCTACCGCCACTTCCCGAAACTGGTCGCCGACGGACACATCTACGTCGCCCAGCCGCCGCTGTTCCGCGTCGATGTCAACGCACAAGGCAAAAGCAAACCCGCCCGCAAATTCTACGCCCTCGACCAAAACGAACTCGACAGTATTTTAGAACGGCTGCAAAAAGAAGGCGTCAAAGAAACCGCCTATTCCATCAGCCGTTTCAAGGGCTTGGGCGAAATGAACCCCGACCAGCTCAAAGACACCACCATGCACCCCGACACCCGCCGCCTGTTGCAGGTACAAATCCCCGAGGGCGCGGATGACGAAACACGCGAAATCTTCGTCAAACTGATGGGCAAAGGCGAAGCCGCCGCCCGCCGCGCATGGATGGAACGCGAAGGCGATACGGCGGAACTCGATATTTGAACCGTGATTGCCGCATACGAAAAAATGCCGTCTGAAACCAAATCGGTTTTCAGACGGCATTTCGTTTGGGGATTTATTCTGCTGCGGAAGATTCGGCTGCTTCGGCTTCAACAGACGGCGTTTCAGCGGCAGCTTGGGCGTACTGCTGTTGCAAAGCCTGCTGCACGAAAGGATGGTTTTGCGCGATCGCCTGTTCTTCGGGGGTAACTTCGCCTTTGAAACGGTTGTTCAAATCGAAACGTTTGCCGCCGCGCGCCAAGGCTTTCAGATAACGCGGACGGCGGCAGTGGTTGGCGAGGACGCGTGCAATAAGTGTAGGATCGTATTGGGGCAGCGCGGTAATCAAGTCTTGGTCGATACCGAGTGCCAACGGTTTAAATCGTTTGAATACATCGTATTTGCCGTAGATGTGGTCGGCAATCATTTCGGTCTGTTTCTTTTTGCTCATAGTTTGGACGGCGGATTTCAGTGCCGCACCCAAAGCGGTTTCTTGTGTCATTTCGGTTGTATTCCTCTAAACAAACCCGTGCGTCAAGGCGGCACGGCAATGCTGGGTATTCTATTATAAAGTCTGTGTTTTGGCTAAGTTTTTATTTGTTTGAAAGGGTAATGTCGGGCGTATTAACCCGAACGTCGGCATTTTGCGCGCGATGGCGTAAGGCGTGGTCGATTAAAACCAATGCCAGCATAGCTTCGGCAATCGGAGCGGCGCGTAATCCGACACAGGGGTCGTGTCTGCCGTGGGTGGCGAGTTCGACGGGGTCGCCGTTGATGTCGATACTGCGGCGCGGAGTGGCGATGGAGCTGGTGGGTTTGATGGCGATATTGACGCAGATGTCTTGCCCCGTGCTGATGCCGCCGAGGATGCCGCCTGAGTGGTTGGACAGGAAGCCTTGCGGGGTGAGTTCGTCGCCGTGTTTGCTGCCGCGTTGCGTTACGCTGTCAAAACCTGCGCCGATTTCCACGCCTTTGACGGCGTTGATGCCCATCATGGCGTAGGCGATTTCGGCATCGAGGCGGTCGAAAACGGGTTCGCCCAAGCCGACAGGGACATTGGCTGCTTCGATATGCAGTTTCGCGCCGACGGAATCCAACGATTTGCGCACGCTGTCCATATAGTTTTCCAGCTCGGAAATTTGGCTTTGGTTGGCGGCGAAGAAGGGATTTTGGGAAATGTGTTCGCAGCCTTCAAACTGAATTTCTTTTTCGCCGACTTGGGTAACGTAGGCGGTGATTTCCGTGCCGAATTTTTCTTTCAGCCATTTTTTGGCAACGGCTCCGGCGGCAACGCGGGCGGCGGTTTCGCGGGCGGAGCTTCTGCCGCCGCCCCGGTAGTCGCGCGTGCCGTATTTGTGCCAGTAGGTATAGTCGGCGTGGCCGGGGCGGAAACTTTGGGCGATGTTGCCATAGTCTTTGCTGCGTTGGTCGGTATTGCGGATTAAGAGGGCGATGGGTGTGCCGGTGGTTTTGCCTTCGAAGACGCCGGAGAGGATTTCGACTTGGTCGGCTTCGCGGCGTTGGGTAACGTGGCGGCTGGTGCCGGGTTTGCGCCGGTCGAGGTCAAATTGGATATCCGCTTCGCTTAATTCCAAGCCGGGCGGGCAGCCGTCGATGATGCAGCCCAAACCCGCGCCGTGGCTTTCACCGAAGGTGGTCACGGTGAAGAGTTGTCCGAAAGTGTTGCCTGCCATGATTTTTCCCTTTATCGGTATAGTGTGGAAAGATGGCGGATTTTAGCACAAAAGCCCGTTCGCCATTGAAGGGGCGGCAGTCAAAGAGTTTGCGTGCGGCGAGGAAAATCGGCTTATAATCCGGTCTGATTTTTCAGGATAGCGATATGAATGACTACACGCAGCAGCTTCAAGGTAAAAAAGACTGCCTTAAAACTCTTTTTGCAGGTTTGGATGTTCCTGAGTGGGAAGTGTACGAATCTCCGGACAAACATTACCGTATGCGTGCCGAGTTCCGTATTTGGCACGAAGGCGGTGAAATGTTTTATGCCATGTTTGAAAAAGGACAAAAGGCTGGCGGGGCAAGCCTGATCCGTTGCGACCGTTTTGAAGCGGCTTCCGAAGCCGTCAACCGCCTGATGCCCGAGCTGATCGTCGCTGCCGCGCAATCCCCCGAACTCAAAAAACGCTGGTATGCCGTCGAATTTCTGTCCACGCTCAGTGGCGAAATGCTGGTTACCATGATTTACCACAAAAAACTCGGCGACGCATGGCAACAGGCGGCGCAAGCATTACAGCAACAGTTGGGCATTGCCGTTATCGGACGGAGCAGGGGGCAGAAAATCGTTTTAAAACAGGACTATGTAACGGAAACTTTAAAGGTCGGCAACCGGGATTTCCGTTATCGGCAAATTGAAGGCGGTTTTACCCAACCGAATGCTGCCGTGTGTCAAAAAATGCTTGAGTGGGCGTGCCGCGCGGCGGAAGGTTTGGGCGGCGACCTGCTCGAACTATATTGTGGAAACGGCAACTTTACGCTTCCTTTATCTGAAAAGTTTGAACGTGTTTTGGCAACCGAGATTTCCAAAACTTCAGTAGGCGCGGCGCAATGGAATATTGAGGCAAACGGGATAGGCAACATCAAAATCGCCCGTCTGTCTGCCGAAGAATTTACCGAAGCCTATACCGGCAAACGTGAGTTTAAACGCCTTAAGGATGGTGGTATTGCTTTGACGGATTACGCATTTTCCACTATTTTCGTCGATCCGCCGCGTGCCGGTATCGATGAGGAAACTTTGAAGCTGGTGTCGCAGTTCGACAACATCATCTACATTTCCTGCAATCCCGAAACCCTGCGCGCCAATTTGGACACCTTGGTGGAAACCCATACGGTTGAACGTGCCGCCTTGTTCGACCAATTTCCGTTTACGCACCATATTGAAAGCGGTGTGCTGTTGAAAAAGAAAATCCTTGGAAAAAGCAAGAGGTAAGGACTATGTACCGACACATCGAATACTATCCCGGCGATCCGATTTTGAGTTTGGTCGAAACCTTCAAAAACGACCCGCTCCCCGAAAAAGTCAATTTGAGCATAGGCATTTATTTCGACGACGAAGGCAAAATGCCCGTGTTGGAATCCGTGAGCCGCGCCGAAACCGTCCGCGCCGCCGCGCCTGCGCCGTCGCCCTACCTGCCGATGGAAGGTTTGGATGCTTACCGCAGCGCGGTGCAGCATTTATTGTTCGGCAAAGACAACCCCGCGCTCGCGCAAGGGCACATCGTTACCGTACAGACTCTGGGCGGCTCGGGCGCGCTCAAAGTCGGGGCGGATTTCCTGCACCGCTGGTTCCCCGCAGCGCGCGCCTACGTCAGCGACCCGACTTGGGACAACCATCGCGGCATTTTTGAAGGCGCAGGTTTCGAGGTCGGCACTTACCCATATTACGACCCTGCCACTGTCGGCGTGAAATTCGACGAAATGACCGCGTTTTTCAACACCCTGCCTGAAAACAGCGTCTTAATCCTACACCCCTGCTGCCACAACCCGACCGGCGTGGATATGTCGGAACAGCAATGGGACGAAGTGTTGCACATCATCAAAACGCGCAAACTGATTCCGTTTATGGACATCGCCTACCAAGGATTCGGCGGCGATTTGGACAGCGATGCCTACGCCGTCCGCAAAGCGGTGGAAATGGAATTGCCCTTGTTCGTCAGCAATTCCTTCTCGAAAAACCTGTCGCTCTACGGCGAGCGCGTCGGAGGCCTGAGCGTGGTTTGCCCGAATAAAGAAGAAGCGGAATTGGTGTTCGGACAGCTCAAATTCACTGTCCGCTGCATCTACTCCAGCCCGCCCGCGCACGGTGCGTATATTGCCGCCGACGTGATGAACAGCCCCGAACTTTACGCTTTGTGGCAAAACGAAGTTTATATGATGCGCGACCGCATCCGCGCCATGCGACAGAAACTTTATGATGTCTTAACTGCGCAAATCCCCGACCGCGATTTCACTTATTTCATTAAACAGCGCGGAATGTTCGGCTACACGGGGTTGAGCGTAGGGCAGGTCCGCAGGCTGCGCGACGAATTTGCCGTTTACCTGCTGGATTCCGGCAGGATGTGCGTCGCCGGACTGAATACATCAAATATCGCCTATGTCGCCGATGCGTTTGCCGAAGTGTTGGAATAAGAATTTGAAGTAAGTCAAAAGGCCGTCTGAAAAGTATTTATCTTTCAGACGGCCTCTTTATAATTGGCGCACCCAACAGGGATCGAACCTGTGACCTCCAGCTTCGGAAACTGACACTCTTCCAACTGAGCTATGGGTGCGGAAAACGTAAGGTTAACGTAAATTCTGCAAATTGGCAAAGGTTATCTTGCGCCGGCAGGCGGCGTATGGCGGCATAAGGGAAGTTTTCTTGGAGGTAATCCAGTATTTTCAACGGATTATTTGTTTTATACAGATACCGTTGGCAAATTTTTTCATATTTTCAATGATAGTGATTGGAAAGACCCTGTGAATTCAGTATAATCCAGCAAAATATTGTTAATTGCGTTTAACATACCAAACTATAATTTACAGCACAACCTAACCTGACGGCGAGGCCTACCAAATGAAACAACTCCGCGACAATAAAGCCCAAGGCTCTGCATTGTTCACCCTTGTGAGCGGTATCGTTATTGTTATTGCAGTTCTTTATTTCCTGATTAAGCTGGCGGGCAGTGGCTCGTTCGGCGATGTCGATGCCACTACGGAGGTGGCGACGCAGACCCGTATCCAGCCCGTCGGACAATTGACGATGGGCGACGGTATTCCTGTCGGCGAACGCCAGGGCGAACAGATTTTCAATAAAATCTGTATCCAATGCCACGCGGCGGACAGCAATGTGCCGAACGCTCCGAAACTGGAACACAACGGCGACTGGGCACCGCGTATCGCGCAAGGCTTCGATACTTTGTTCCAACACGCGCTGAACGGCTTTAACGCCATGCCTGCCAAAGGCGGTGCGGCAGACCTGACCGATCAGGAACTCAAACGGGCGATTACCTACATGGCGAACAAAAGTGGAGGTTCTTTCCCGAATCCGGATGAGGCAGTGCCTGCCGACAGTGCCGCTTCAGGAACAGCTTCTGCTCCTGCCGATAATGCAGCTCCGGCGGAAGCGAAGGCAGAAGACAAAGGTGCTGCCGCACCTGCAGCCGGTGCAGACGGCAAGAAAGTTTTTGAAGCAAACTGTCAGGCATGCCATGGCGGGGCGATTCCAGGTATCCCCGGCATAGGTAAAAAAGACGATTGGGCTCCCCGCATCAAACAAGGTAAAGAAACCTTGCACAAACATGCACTCGAAGGTTTCAATGCTATGCCGGCAAAAGGCGGTAATGCAGGTTTGAGCGATGACGAAGTCAAAGCGGCGGTTGACTATATGGCCAACCAATCCGGTGCGAAATTCTAAATTCGGATTAAAATTTCGGATTAAATAAAAACGGGGCAGGTATCTGCTCCGTTTTTTTATGGGAATTTATTTGTTTGCCCGTGTGGGAATGACATTAAAGGGTGTGAATAGATTTTTTATCTTCGAAATCTGTTTGTCCGATCGGATGAATAAAAAGTAGGATGATAAAAAAGCTGGTGTATGGATACTGGTTTAACCCATTTGTTTTAAAGTTATAGTCGAGATACGTGTATCGGTGCAACTGGTTTGCCGTTGATGAAAATGCCGTCTGAAAATGTTTCAGACGGCATTTTTTAAGATATTAACAGTCAGTCTTCATAATTTTCTGTCGGCAAGCAGGAGCAAACCAGATTGCGGTCGCCATACACTTCATCTACTCGTTTGACGCTCGGCCAGAATTTGTGTTCGAGCACGAAGGGCAGCGGGAAGACGGCTTCTTCGCGAGAGTACGGATGCACCCATTCGCCGGTTATATCTGCGGCGGTGTGCGGCGCGTTGACCAGTGGGTTGTCGTCTTTCGGCCATTCGCCGTCGATGACTTTCTGCACTTCGCGGCGAATGGATTTCAGGGCGGCGATAAAGCGGTCGAGTTCGGCTTTGCTTTCACTCTCGGTCGGCTCGATCATCAGCGTACCGGCAACAGGGAAGGAAACCGTCGGCGCGTGGAAGCCGTAGTCCATCAGGCGTTTGGCGATGTCGGTTTCGGTAATGCCACTTTCGGCTTTGAGCGGACGCAAATCAACAATACATTCGTGCGCGACACGGCCGTTTTTGCCTGTATACAGAATCGGATAGTCTTCGCTCAGACGTTTGGCGACGTAGTTGGCGTTGAGCAATGCCCAGCGTGTCGCCTGTTCCATGCCTTGTTTGCCCATCATGGTCAGGTACATCCAAGTAATCGGCAGGATGGACGCAGAACCATATGCTGCGGCAGCCACGGCAGTTTGCCCGGCACTTGCGCTGTGGGTGTCGGTCAAAGTGTGTCCCGGTGCAAACGGGGCAAGGTGGGCTTTCAAACCAATCGGACCCATGCCCGGACCGCCGCCGCCGTGAGGGATACAGAAGGTTTTGTGCAGGTTCATGTGCAACACGTCCGCGCCGACTTCGGCAGGCTGCATGATGCCGATTTGGGCGTTGAGGTTGGCACCGTCCATGTAAACCTGTCCGCCGTTTTCATGGATGATGCGGCAGATGTCGCGGATGCCTTCTTCGTACACGCCGTGGGTAGACGGATAGGTAATCATGATGGCGGACAAAGCGTCGCGGTGTTGCTCGGCTTTGGCTTTCAAATCGTCGATGTTGACGTTGCCGTGTTCGTCGGTATCGACAACGACGACTTTCAAGCCCAGCATGGCCGCAGTCGCAGGGTTGGTACCGTGGGCGGATTTGGGAATCAGGCAGATGTTGCGGTGTCCCTCGCCGTTGGCTTCCTGATAGCGGCGGATGGCGAGCATACCGCTGTATTCGCCCTGCGCACCGGAGTTGGGTTGCAGGGAAACCGCGTCAAAGCCGGTGATGGCTTTCAGGCTGTTTTCCATATCGGCGAGCAATTCGCGGTAGCCGGCGGTTTGCGCTTCGGGGGCGTAGGGGTGGATGTCGGAGAACTCAGCCCAAGTAACCGGCAGCATTTCCGCAGTCGCGTTGAGTTTCATGGTGCAGCTGCCCAATGAAATCATACTGCGGTTCATCGCCAAGTCGCGGTCTTCGAGTTTTTTCAGATAGCGCAACATTTCGTGTTCGGTGTGGTAACTGTTGAACACAGGATGTTGAAGAATGTCGTCCTGACGCAGCAATTCGGCGTTCAGACGGCCTTTAACATCATCGGCAAATGCGAACGTATCTTTGCCGGTAAACGCACGGTACAAATCGACCAAATCTTCGTATGCCGACGTTTCATGGAATGCAGCCGCAACTTGAGTATCGTTGACGCGGCGCAGGTTGTAACCCGATTCCAGAGCAGCGGCAAACACTTGGTCTGCTTTCTCTTTGCTGCCGAAATCGACGGTAACGGTATCGAAGAAGACTTCGTGAACCACTTTAATGCCGTCTGAAACCAGCGCGTCAGCAAAGGCAGAAGCCAGCGCGTGAATGCGGTTGGCAATGCGTTTCACACCTTCAGGGCCGTGGTAAACGGCATACATACCCGCCAAGTTCGCCAGCAATGCCTGTGCGGTACAAATATTGGATGTCGCTTTTTCGCGGCGGATGTGTTGCTCGCGGGTGGACAGAGCCATACGCAGCGCGGGTTTGCCCGATGCATCTTTGGATACGCCGATGATGCGGCCCGGAGCGGAACGTTTGAACTCGTCTTTAAACGCAAAATAAGCGGCGTGCGGCCCGCCGAAGCCCATCGGTACGCCGAAGCGTTGAGTGTTGCCCAATGCGATGTCCGCGCCCAACTCGGCAGGCGATTTCAGCAAGACCAAGCTCATGATGTCGGCGGCAACAGCAACAATCGTGCCTTTGGCTTTCAGACGGCCTATGACGCTTTGCAAGTCTTGTACGTCGCCGTCTTTGCCGACGTATTGGAACAGCGCGCCGAAGTATTCGCCTTCATCCGCTTGGGCAAAATCGCCGACCACCAGCTCGAAGCCAAAATATTTGGCACGGGTTTTCATCACGTCCAAAGTTTGCGGATAGACGCGCTCGTCCACAAAGAAACGTTCGGATTTCACTTTACCCACGCGGTGTGTCATCGCCATCGCTTCAGCGGCGGCAGTTGCCTCGTCCAACAAAGACGCGCCTGCCACAGGAAAACCGGTCAAATCGATACACACTTGTTGGAAGTTTAACAAGGCTTCCAAACGTCCCTGCGCGATTTCCGCCTGATACGGCGTGTAGGCGGTGTACCAGCCCGGGTTTTCCAATACGTTGCGCAAAATCACGTTCGGCACGCGGGTCGGGTAATAGCCCAAACCGATATAGGACTTGTTGATTACGTTTTTCGACGCGATGCCTTTCAATTTCGCCAACGCGTCCGCCTCGGTCAAAGCCTCGGGCAAATCGAGTTCGGACGGCATACGGATGCTTTGCGGCACGGTATTGCCGACAAAATCGTCCATGCTCTTCTCGCCGAGCGCTTTCAAAAGCGCGACCTCGTCGCCAAAGCTCAAATGGCGCGCGGCAAATTCGTTGGGGTTGAACAGTTCGGATAGTTTCATTTCTGCTCCTTCGGTGTTGTAGGGCTGCCATCAGGCAGAATTTTTAGACATCGGATGATTCGGGTAAGGGTAGCACAAAAGACGGGATAATGGCGGACAATGCGCCAGAATGCAGCAGGTCAGGACAAGCAGCGCCACAAGCGGCAGCGATAAGGGAAAGCCGCCGACCAAAACCATGAAACCTGCAGGCACCAGCCAAGCCAAGGGATGCGCCAGAAGCGGAAAAACAATATTGAGCAGAACCAAAATCACGACAAACAGCGGCAGCATCGCCATCAGGCTGGCACGCCTGTATGTTGCGTACGGGTCGGATGCTTCTTCAGGTTCGCAATATTCCATAATTTCAGCCTGTCCGGGCTTTATCCACAGCAGGTTCGGACGGTCGGTCATGCCGTCTGAACCGGCAGACCGTCTTTTTCAAAAAACGCCATACCGCTGCAACTTCATGCGGCTGTATGGCGTAGGTTTTGCACTTCAGACGGCATATGCGTCCCGAAGCAGTTTGGTGTTCCAGTCGGTTCATGATTATATAAACAACTTGGGTTTAGATAAACCTTTGTTTATCTAAACCCCTGTTTCCTCAAAAATTGATTCAAATCTTCGGCAAATTTCCGATAGCCTTTGCCGTTGGCGTGGATTTGGTCGGATTTCAGATTATTATCGCTCAAAATTTCCGCCCACGCGCCGCCGAACAGCGGAATGCCGTATTCCTTGGACAAATCCTCATACAGCGGATGGTCGCTCAAATGCCCGAACAATGCGCCCAGTGTGATGTGCGGCACGCCGACGAGGACGGCGGGGATGTTTTCCTTTTGCACGGTTTCGATGATTTTCGCGATATTGGCGCGGGTCTGCTCCTCGGGAACTTTGCGCAGAAAGTCGTTGCCGCCTATGCCGACAATCACAAGCTTGGGTTTGCGTGCCAACAGCGCGGGCAGGCGCGACAGGGCTTGCGCGGACGTGTCGCCCGATACGCCGCCGTTGACAATATTCCAACCCGTCAGTTTTTGCAGTTGCGCGGGGTAGGATTCGCCGGGGTTTGCGCCGTAGCCGAAGGTGAGCGAATCGCCCAAGGCAAGTACGGTGCTTCCTTCGGGAATTTTGGCGTGGGTTCGGGTGGATTTTCTGCCGCAGGCGGTAAGGAGCAACGCGCCTGCGCCGAGGAGGAAGGTTCTTCTGTTCATTGGTTTTTCAGACGGCATCGAGCCATTTCGGTTGGTATTTCAGGGTTTTACGGTAAATAGGACAGCTTTCGGCGTGCGCGCCTTTGAGGTAGCCGGTACTTATCAGAAATTCACCGACGATTTCGCCGCCAACAAATTTGAAATGTTTTTTAAAGAGTTTAACCCATTCGTCTTTGCTTCGCGGATGGTGCGCGTCGAGCCAGTTCTTGAACGAGCCGTATTCTTGTTGCAACGCTTGGATTTGCCGTGCATTGAAAATGGCGGCATCGATTTTCAGGCGGTTGCGGACGATGCCAGCATCGGTAAGCAGCCGTTCAATATCGGCTTCGCCAAATGCGGCGACCGTATCGATGTCGAAACCTTCAAATGCCGTCTGAAATGCCTGCCGCTTCTTCAGCATCAGCGTCCAGCTTAATCCTGCCTGATTGATTTCCAACACCAGCCGCTCAAACAATTCATTGTCGTCCTCAATCGGAAAACCGTATTGGGTGTCGTGGTAATGTTTGTTCGGGTTATCGGTGTTTTCGGGAAGTGAGGCGGCAAATTCGCAATAGTTCACGGTTTACTCGACCATCTGTTGCGCCGCCTGTTTCAGTCCCTGTTCGAGTGCGGCAGTCATGGCGGCGTAGCCGTCACCCTGCTGTTCGGTTTCGATATGGAAGGGTCTGTTCGTACCGTCGGGTAGGACGGCGTAGCCGCTGATGAGGGTTTTGCCCGTGTAGCTGCCTTGGAATGCGTCGATATAGACCGTCCATTTTTCGGTACTGCCGCTGCGTGAGGCAGGAACAAAGATGCGTGTGCTGTCCAAACGGTTGAATGCATTGCTCAACGCCGCTTCGAGCATATCGTCCAAGGTGTCTGCCCAAACGTGGTTTTGTGCGGTGTTGATGCGGTAGGGGTCGGTTTGATAGACCAGTCCGCCGCGTTTGAGCGGTTCGGCAAGACGGACTTCGACGGCGGTTTCGCCGCCTTGCGTTGCAGGACGGATGTAGCGGCTGTCGGGCAACACGAAATATTGTGTGCTTTGCACAGTACCGCAGGCGGCAAGCGTCAGGGCGGCGGCAATCGGGAAAAGGCGCATTATCGGCTTCCTTTCGGGATAGGGTCTTTGCTGCTGCTGTTGAAAATCAGCGCGTTGGGTTTTTCTTTCAAAGTGTTAATGACGGGTTGAACGTCTTTTAAGGTTTTGTCCAAACTTTGCAGCGTATTTTGTATGTCGCCGTAGATAGGCGATTGAGGCGATACGCCTTGCAGGGTTTGACGTAACTCTTTCAGGGTTTGGTTCAGTTCGTTCGGAATGTTTTGCGTCTGTGGATTGCCGGCCAGTTTGTCGATGGAGCTTAGGGCGGCATTGGCAGATTTGAGTGTGGACTTAAGCTCGGCAAGCGAACCGTTCAATTCAGCAACCGTCTTATCCAAAGGCAGTTTGTTGAACTTGTCCAGCAAATCCGCCAATTTGGTCTGCAAATCGTCCAAACCGCCACCTTGGGTCGCGATAACGGTATCGCCTGCATAAACGGTATGCGGTCGCAGCTTGGGCGAGGCGGAAGGCTGATCGTTCAATTCAATCATTTTGCTGCCGGTCAGCAGGTTGTTGCTGGAGATGGTGGCGGTCAGACCTTTGTTTAAAGCCGTCTGAAATTGTTGTTTCCAATGCTCTTTGCTTTGTTCGTCGGCATTGATTTCCAAACGGGAAGGCTCAATGCGGATGCGCACGGGAATCCAACCGTTTTCAAACAAATGCAGGCTGTCGTTGCGGTCGAAATAAGGAACGTCGGAAACCACGCCGACATTCAGTCCTTTGTATTCGACAGGCGAACCGACGGTCAGTCCGCGCACGGATTGTTTGAAAAACGCGGTGTAGTATAGCGAGCGGTCGTCAGGCAGGTTGGCAACTTCGCTGCGGCTGTCGTAAAGCGTGAAGCTGTCTTCGCTTTTGACGTTTTTACTGTTTTTGGTTTTCGGCGAATCAAATGAAATCGCACCTGACAGCAATGCGGGCAGAGGGACGGAATTGAGTTTGACACCGCTGCCTGTGGTTTCGATATTAATGCCGCTTTCCAACCAAAAACGGCTGGCGGAATGAATCAGTTTGTCGTTGGGGCTTTGGATGAAGATAGTGTAATGCACGCTTTGGTCGGACGGGTCGAAATGCGCGCTTTCTACTTGGCCGACCATAAAGTTTTCATACAAAACGGGGCTGCTGACGTTGAGGATGCGGTCGTTTTTGCCGATCAAATTCAGGCGCAGGCCGCTTTGACCGATAGCGGCAATCGGAGGAATGTCCTGCACTTGGAACACGTCTTTTGCCTCGTCGCTTTTGCCGGGTGTAAAAGCGATGTACGAACCTGAAAGCAGCGTACTCAAACCGGTTACGCCGCTTTGGTCGATACGCGGTTTGACCACCCAAAACTGGGTATCGCTGCGGATGAGGTCGGATACGTCCGCATTGAGTTGGGCAGTAACTTCCACACCTTTTTGATCGTCGCGCAGTTTGATTCGGGTAACGCGTCCGACATCGATGCTCAATACCTTAATGACCGTATTGTTGACCTCAATGCCTTCCGCGCTGTCCATCAAGAGCGTAACCACAGGCCCCCTGTTGCGGATTTCCTTAACCCAAAGCCAGCCGCCGGCAATCAGCGCGATCAGCGGAACCAGCCAGACGGCGGAGAGCAAGGTGTTGTTTTTGCGGACGCGTGCTTGGGCGTGTCCGTTTGGAGGGGGGCTGTTGTCAGTCATATTTTTCCGTTTCGTTGAAAGCAATGCCGTCTGAAGCGCGTTTGTCCCAAAGCAGGCGCGGGTCGAAATAATAGGCGGACAGCATCGTCAGAATCACGACCAGGCAGAAATAGACTGCCGCACTGCCCGGAATGACGCGCGCGGCATAAGTGTGGAACGAACACATCAAAATAATAATCACAAAAATATCAATCATCGACCAGCGACCGACCGCTTCGGTGATGCGGTAGAGGTGCGACAATTTCTTTGCGCCTGTCGGCAAAGCGAACCGTGCCGCCGCAATCAGAACCGCCATCGCCGCAATCTTCAGCACCGGCACCAAAATACTCGCGCTGAAAATAACCGCCGCAATCAGCCTGTCGCCCTCGTCCCACATATAAGCGATGCCGCTAAGGATGGTGTTGGCCTCCGTGGCGGCAGGATTGGACGAAATCATAATCGGCAGGATATTGGCAGGGAAATACAAAATAACCGCCGCCGTCAGAAACGCCGACGAAATACTCAGACTTTTCGGCCGTCGGCGGTACAGTTCCGCACCGCACACGCCGCAGGGGAATTCGGCACTGTCGCGGAAATACAGGCAGCGGCTGCAACAGGTTTTGCCTTCTGATGCCGTCTGAACCGCATTATCCCCCGTCAGCTGCCCGATTTGAAAATACACCCAATGCTGGGGAATCGATACCGAAGTCCGAATCAGCATAACCGACAGCGCGAACATCAGATAAAACGCCGACCCGAAGCGAACCTCTGCCACAGACGAGAGCTTGATATACGACACCAGAGTGGAAACAAAAAACACATCCACCATCATCGCCTGCCTCAAGCGCACCATCACACGCGTTGCCAAACGCAGCGCAGGATACGCCCGTTTCCGTATCAGCGCGGCATAGACATACAGGCACAGCAGCAGAAACAGAACCGGCGCGCCGAAGGTCAGCACAAACATCACTTCGGCCAAAAAACCATAATCCTGAAACACCATCAGGCGTACCATTTCAGGCAGCGAAAGGACGGATGCCGCACCCGGTATCCCGACCTCGATATACGTCATACCGTAAGCAAACGCCATCAAAATCAGCGAAGCCGCCGCATAAGCGGGCGGGCCGGAAAAAGGATGCCTGCCCACCCTGAAGAGTTTGTGTCCGCAACGGGGACAGAACGCCGCCTCTCCCCTGTCCAACTGAGGCACATCCGCGCGGCAACCGCATTCCGGGCAATCTACCGTATGCGGCGGCAGGGCTTCGTCGCGGCAGTTGCCGCGAAGGCTGTAGGGGATATTTTCGGCAAACGGCTTCATCGGGAAAGTGGCAAATATAAGTGTCGGCATTATAAAGGAAAAAAGGCGATACACCCAATCAGGATGCAAAACCGGCAGGTTCGGCAGTATGAACAAACCCTTGTCGTCCGGCAAAAATATTTTTTGAGCGTCTGTCCGCCGACTGCCGAACCCATTTGATAAAATCCCGATTCTGTAAAGAATAGTAAAATACCTGCTTAAAAACATCACGCAAATGATATTTTTTCCAAAAATATGTGATAATAAATTTCGTTTATGATTCTTTATTATTTTTATAGTGGATTAACAAAAATCAGGACAAGGCGGCGAAGCCGCAGACAGTACAAATAGTACGGAACCGATTCACTTGGTGCTTCAGCACCTTAGAGAATCGTTTTCTTTGAGCTAAGGCGAGGCAACGCCGTACTGGTTTTTGTTAATCCACTATATATGCGGGCAAGTGCGGATTTTGCCCGCCCCGCATCCTTATCCCTTACCGACAAAGGAAAAGCTATGAGCGAAACTGAAAATCAAGCCCTGACGTTTGCCAAACGTCTGAAGGCGGATACCACGGCGGTTCACGACAGCGTGGACAATCTCGTTATGTCTGTCCAACCGTTTGTCAGCAAAGAAAACTACATTAAATTTTTGAAACTCCAATCCGTTTTCCACAAGGCCGTCGACCACATCTATAAAGATGCCGAATTAAACAAAGCCATTCCCGAGCTGGAATATATGGCGCGATACGATGCCGTAACGCAAGACTTGAAAGACTTGGGCGAAGAGCCTTACAAATTCGACAAAGAATTGCCACACGAAACCGGCAATAAAGCCATCGGCTGGCTGTATTGCGCAGAAGGATCCAATTTGGGCGCGGCATTTTTGTTCAAACACGCTCAAAAACTCGAATACACCGGTGAATTCGGCGCACGCCACCTGGCTCCCCATCCGGACGGTCGCGGCAAACACTGGCGCGCTTTTGTCGAGCATCTGAACGCATTGGGCTTAAGCCCCGAAGCCGAAGCGGAAGCCATCCAAGGCGCGCGCGAAGCCTTTGCATTCTACAAAGTCGTGTTGCGCGAAACTTTCGGCTTGGCAGCAGATGCCGAAGCGCCCGAAGGTATGATGCCGCACAGGCATTGATATATTTTACGGTTTCGCCTCGGCTCGTGAAGCGGAACCGTATTTTCTGCCGCGTATGACGGCATTTTTCAAACCATCAAATATAAATAATTATCATATTTTTTATTAAAAATATGCCATTAGGAGATAATTATGACGATTCCTTTCAAACCAAGCCTGCTTGCAATGGCATCCGTCCTTGCCCTTTCCGCCTGTATTTCAGGAGGAGGGGATGCGCCTGCGGTCAAATCCTCAGAAACACCGTCAAATAAAGTTGCCCCCCCCCCCCCCGCTGATACGGTAAGCCCTGCTACAGGTGCTGATACGGCAAGCCCCTCGGCAGGCACTGATGGCGGGGATTCTAAAACAGAAATACCGCCTAAAGATACGCGAGGGGAAGGGGAAACCGCACAGGCTGGCGCAGATGGCGGAGTGCAAAATGATGCGCCCCAACATAATGATAATGCGCCGGCAGCCGGTACATCCGACACGCAGCCTGAAAACAACCGTGATATGCCCGGCAGTGATGCAGGAAGGGCGGATGGCGGCAATCAAGATACCGATGCGCCGAAAAATGCGGAATCTCAAGATGGTATGGAAGGAAACGCTGTAAGCGAAGGCACAGGGATGCCGGCAAACCCTCCTTCTGAAAACGCCGAACATACTGAGGTTGCGATGAATGCCGACGGGGAAAATCCGCCGGCGGAAGCAGAAGATTCCGATAAGGCGGGGCAAGACGGGATGCAGGCTGATGAGGCGGACGGCAGACAGGATGCGGAAGGGGGATTGCAAGGCGATGACCCGGCCGCTCATTCCCCCCAAGATCAAGACCAACCCCCCAAAAATGCTGCCGATAATCAACCTAAAACAGGCGTGTTTGGCGAGAAATATTTTGACGGTACGGGAGAAATCACGGCGTTGATGATTGGTGGAGAAACCATTGATTTGACGAAAGCCACATACGATGTATCAAAGAAAAATCATCCCGGGCTGCTCTCTAACTGGGATACTGTTATGGTTTCTAAAGGACAATATCAGCATCTGATTTATGGGGCGGCTAAATTAAAAGATGGCTCATATACTCTTTTTGTACAAGGTCAGCCGACAGAAGCCCTGCCGGAAGGTAAGGCTAAATATCAAGGTAAGGTGCTGCATTTCCGTTCCCGCAATGTTACTGATAAAACAGACTGGTTGGATGAAGGAAGTTCATATAGGACGACAGGTGTGTTTACCGCAGAAGTCGATTTCGGTCAGAAGTCTGTAAACGGGACAATCAATAGTGGCGATGGTGTATATATGGGAACAAAGAAATTTACCGCCAAGATTGAGGGAAGCGGCTTTAAAGGCGAATGGGATACGAAAGAACAAGGTAGCGTTGAAGGGAAATTTTACGGTCATCAAGCAGATGAAATGGCAGGTAGATATGACTTCAATAAAACCCCTGGTAAAAATAATGCTTCGAGCGACAACGGCTTCGGCGTATTTGCAGGCAAAAAAGAAGTAAGCACCCGTTGATATTTATCCTGTGTTTCACAGTCGGAAACAGTGGCGTTTCCTTCCGACAGGGCATCGGGCAACACCTTGATGTGTTGTCCCACCTGCAGAAGCAATCCTAATTGAACCATCATCTGTATTACTGATTTGATTTATGGACTATGCCGTCTGAAAAATGTTTCAGACGGCATTTTTTGATTGCCGATATGTTAACGGACGACATTGGCGCACATGACCACGCGGACGTGGAACGAGCCTGCCTGACAGTCGTATTGCCCGCCTTGCAGCGGCTGCTTGTCGAAGTAGCTCTGGAAGCCGGTAATACTGCATCGGCAAGGGTGGCGGCAGATGCCGCATTGTGTTTATAATGCCGTGTCAGACGTTTGATTTATGGGAAAATAATAATGCTTGCCGATCAAGAAGTAATTGGCTGTGTTTTAACGATCCGTTGATTACTTAAGATAAATTTACACTAAACAAAACAGCTCTCTATTCCCTCTATTGCGGAGGTTGTTTTGTTTAGTGCTAATCTACAGATTGTTACTAAATAGCAAGGTGTGAATAAAACGGCGGATATAATCAAATATATGTAATGAGATTCCCAAAATCTTGGTAATGATGTATATTAGTTAAGTTAGCTAATCGTGAGAAGTGTTATGTTTCAAGCAAATATTCATCAGGCAAAAACCAATTTGAGTCAATTGATTCAAAGAGCAGAAGCAGGGGAAATCGTTATTATTGCGAAGGCAGGTAAGCCTTGCGTCCAACTAACCGGTATTGAAAAACCGGCACGAAATGCAGGAAGGTTGAAAAAATTCAGTCATATGGAAAATACGGATATTTCACGTATTCTTGAGAATGACAATGAAACGGCAGCTTTATTTGAGGAGTCGGCTCTGTGAGAAAGATTCTGCTTGATACCCATGCTTTGCTGTGGTGGTTGTTGGATGACAAGAAACTGGGGACATCTGCACGCAAACTGATAGAAAATCCGAGAAATGCGATCTTTGTCAGTGCGGCAAGTATTTGGGAAATTTCCATCAAGCAGAACAAGGGGTTGTTGAAATTACCGGAAGAGTTTTTTGATGTGCTTCAAGAAGAGGATTTTGAAATGCTGCCTATAGGTCTGTTTCATGCAAAACAGGCTGGAAGCCTTCCGGAAATACACAAAGACCCTTTCGATAGGATGTTGATTGCACAAACCCAAGCGGAAGGCTTTGAACTGATGACTGTCGATGAATATATTCCGCAATATGGAATTAGAGTTGTCAACGCATCAAGCTGACAAATATAGAAACTGTGTACACAAGAAAGACCGCCGAGGCGGTCTTTTCGGTTATTGTCTTCGCTTAAAAGCCAGACTTCCGTCGTGGACTATAGGTGTGCCCCGATCTGAATCTGCCGCACAATCAGGCAAGGGGATTAAAAATGCCGTCTGAAAAAATGTTTCAGACGGCATTTTTGGTTGCCGATATGTTAACGGACGACATTGGCGCGCATGACCACGCGGACGTGGAACGAGCCTGCCTGACAGTCGTATTGTCCGCCTTGCAGCGGCTGCTTGTCGAAGTAGCTGTGGAAGCCGGTAATACTGCGTCCGCCGAGTTTGCCTGCGGTCTGTTGGAATTTGCGGGCGGCATTGATTAGGGCGCGTTCGCAGGCCTCTGAGTCGGATTTGCCAACGCCGTTTGCTGCTTGCCGTGTAACCAGATTCCTGCCGTTTGCAACCGGTACGCCCCCGCCGCCGAAGCTGACGGGAATCCCGGATTCCAATACGCCGTCTGCAATGGCTGCATTTATTGCCGCCTGACCGTTGCTGCAACGGTAAATGATGTTTTTGCCTCCTCCTGCGGTGTCGCCCCGGATGACTTTGCATGATTCTCCGGCCGGTGTGCCGGCGGATGCCGTGTGTACGTTTTTAGGCGCGCGGCCGGATTGGCAGGCTGCCAGCATCAGGGCGGCGGCGGAGAGTATGAGGATTTTTTTCATGTCGGATGTCCTTGTTTGCTGTGGGAAATCATTAGCATTGTACCGTAAGATTCAACAAAATGCCGTCTGAAAACAGGTTTCAGACGGCATTGTGGCTCAGGGGTTCAATACGCGTGCGATGAGGGCTTTTTCTTTGCTCTGCATATTGGGGATTTTGACTTGGATGCCGTTGCCGGGTGCGACATCGACAGGTTGGCCTTTGCGGGTCATTTGTTCCAATTTGATGGTTTGGTTGCCGCTCGGGTGGATGATTTCGAGTGAATCGCCGACGGCAAAGCGGTTTTTAACTTCCACCGTTGCCCAACCTTCAGCGTCGATTTCGGTAACGTGGCCGACATATTGGCTTTGTTTGGCGATGGAGTGGCCGGTCAGGTAGTTTTGGTAATCCTGAGTTTGGTGGCGTTCGAGGAAGCCGCTGGTGTAGCCCCGGTTGGCGAGACCTTCGAGTTCGCTCAACAGGCTGTAATCAAACGGACGGCCTGCGACGGCATCATCAATCGCTTTGCGGTAGGACTGGGCGACGCGTGCGACATAATAAAGCGACTTAGTACGGCCTTCGACTTTGAGGCTGTCCACGCCGATTTTGGCGAGTTTCTCAACCACTTCGATACCGCGAAGGTCTTTGGAGTTCATGATATAGGTGCCGTGTTCGTCTTCCATAATCGGCATCATTTCGCCCGGGCGGTTGGACTCTTCAATCAGGAAAACTTTGTCAGCGTATGGGTGGCGTTTTTGACCGTTGATGCCTTCAAAGTTTTGGTTGGCTTCTTCTTGGGCTTTTTCAAAGTTGAAACCTTGCAGAAGTTGGGCGTCGCCCGCATCACTTTCAGTGGCGTTGTGGACTTTGTAGTCCCAACGGCAGGAGTTGGTGCAGGTGCCTTGGTTGGGGTCGCGGTGGTTGAAATAACCCGACAATAAGCAACGGCCGGAGTAGGCGATACACAATGCGCCGTGGATGAAGACTTCGAGTTCGATGTCGGGGCATTCTTGGCGGATTTCGGCGATTTCTTCCATACTCAATTCGCGCGACAGGATGATGCGTTCGACGCCGATATTCTGCCAGAATTTCACGCCCCAGTAGTTGGTGGTGTTGGCTTGTACGGACAGGTGGATCGGCATTTCCGGCCATTTTTCGCGCACGGTCATAATCAAGCCCGGATCCGCCATAATCAGCGCGTCAGGTTTCATGGCAATCAAGGGCTCCATATCCGAAACGAAGGTTTTGAGTTTGGAGTTGTGCGGCAGCGTATTGACGGTCAAAAAGAATTTTTTGTTGCGCTCGTGCGCTTCTTTAATGCCTTGCTCGAGAACGTCGAGTTTGGCAAATTCGTTGTTGCGGGCGCGCAGGGAGTAACGCGGACTGCCGGCGTAAACGGCATCTGCGCCGTAATCGTAGGCGGCGCGCATTCTTTCCAATCCGCCGGCGGGCAATAAGAGTTCGGGTGCTTTCATATGCGTTTCTTTGTTATCAAAATGGTTTCAGACGGCATCGGGAAGAATGCCGTCTGAAGGGTATGGGAAGATGGGGGATTATCCGCCTTTTTGTATTTTCGGTCAATTTTGACGGGAAATTTATAAGGATTTATCAAGTATTTGCCTGCTTGGGATACAATGCGGCAGTTTGAATGCGAGAGAGAATATGATGAATCCCAAAATCGTGTTTTTCGATATTGACGATACGCTGTACCGAAAATATACGGATACCTTGCGCCCTTCCGTGAAAACGGCGGTGGCGGCTTTGCGCGGCAAAGGTATATTGACGGCGTTGGCAACGGGGCGGTCTTTGGCGACGATTCCCGAAAAGGTCAGGGACATGATGGCGGAAACGGGTATGGATGCCGTGGTAACGATAAACGGGCAGTTTGCGCTGCTGCACGGTAAAACTGTGTGCGAAGTACCGATGGATGCCGGTTTGATGGGCAGGGTTTGCGCGTATTTGGATGACTTGGGTATGGATTATGCGTTTGTCGGCGGAGAGGGGATTGCCGTGTCCGCGCTGTCGGAATGCGTGTGCCGCGCCTTGAAGCATATCGCCAGCGATTTTTTTGCCGATAAGGATTATTTTTCAAGCAAACCGGTGTATCAGATGCTGGTGTTTGCGGAGGAAAACGAAATGCCGCTCTGGTCGGATATTGTGGAACGGGAAGGCTTGAAAACGGTGCGCTGGCACGAGGAAGCGGTCGATCTGCTGCCTGCGGGTGCGTCGAAAACAGACGGCATCAGAAGCGTGGTTGAAGCATTGGGTTTGGAAATGGCAGACGTGATGGCGTTCGGCGACGGTTTGAACGATGTGGAAATGCTGTCTGAAGTCGGGTTCGGTGTGGCAATGGGCAACGGGGAACAGGCGGCGAAAGAAGCGGCGAAATATGTTTGCCCCGGCGTTGATGAAGACGGCGTGTTGAGGGGCTTGCAAGATTTGGGCGTGATTTGAACGCATCATAACAACCCTGCCGGTTTCAGACGGCAGGGTCGGTTTTCAGCCCTTCATGCAGCCTTCGTTTTGAAGCAGGGTAAATAAGGGCGCACCGCTTGCACGGATATTCTTGCCGCCTTGAAGGTCGGTAAATTCCAAAATGGCGGCGGCTTCGACAATTTCTCCGCCGAGTTTGCGGATCAGTTCCAGCCCGGCAAGCATTGTGCCGCCCGTGGCAACCAAATCATCGACCAGCAGCACGCGCGAACCGGGTTTGACGGCATCGGTGTGGATTTCCACCGCAGCTTCCCCGTATTCGAGCGCGTAGCTTTGCGATACGGTTTCAAAAGGCAGCTTGCCTTTTTTGCGGATGGGGACGAAGCCGACGTTGAGCTGGTAGGCGAGTGCCGCGCCGATAATGAAGCCGCGCGCGTCCAAACCGGCAACGATGTCGATTTTCTGATCCATATAGCGGTAAACCAGCAGATCGACCAAAAGTCGGAAGTATTCCGCGCTTTGCAGGACGGGCGTGATGTCGTGGAATAAGATGCCTTTTTGCGGCCAGTTTTCGATTTTGCGGATTTTGTCGGCAAGCACGCCGACACTCATAGCTTCGGGATGAACCAGCATTGCGTGTTCCAAGTTTGATGTTTTTAACGCCATATTGTAGCCGTCAGCCTGCCGCTTGCCAAATCAATCAAAACAATAGCGGCAAAATATGGGCATCGGCAAATAGGAAACCGGGTGTCCGTTGTGATACAATCGGCTGGAAAATATACAGGTAAAAAATATGTCCGCTTATCGAAAAGGCAACATCTTTATCATTTCGGCCGCTTCCGGCACGGGCAAAACCACGCTGGTGTCGCGGCTGTTGGCAAACCATAACGGTTTGCGCGTTTCCGTGTCGCACACGACGCGCCCGCCGCGTGAAGGCGAAGCAAACGGCGTACATTATCACTTTGTTTCCAAAGAAGAGTTTGAGTCGCTTATCGCGCAGGAGGCTTTTTTGGAATACGCAGACGTATTCGGCAACTATTACGGCACAAGCGCGGAGGGCGTGAATGCGTTGGCGGCGGCAGGCTATGATGTGATTTTGGAAATCGACGTTCAGGGCGCGGCGCAGGTTCGCGACGCGCTGCCCGAAGCCGTCGGCATCTTTATCCTGCCGCCTTCTTTCGACGTACTTGCCGCGCGCCTCAACGGACGCGGGACGGACAGTCGGGAAGTTATCCAAAGGAGGCTGTTGAAGGCAAGGCATGAAATCGAACAGTCCGTATTGTTCGACTTTGTCGTGGTCAATGACGACTTGGCGCGGGCGGAGGAGGATTTGCTCCATATTGTGAATGCCTGCCGTCTGAAAAGGTCGCGGCAACTGGGATTTATTGCAGATTTGTTGGAAAATTCCTAAAAAACCGCGAAAATACTCGGTTTCCCAATTTAAATATTTTTGAAAGAAAGCAAATAATATGGCACGTATTACCACCGAAGACTGTACCGGAAAAATTTCCAACCATTTTGACCTGACATTGGTAGCGGCCCGCCGCGCCCGCCAGCTTGAGAACGGCAACACGCCGCTTGTGGACGATGTCCGCAATAACAAACCGACCGTTACCGCCTTAAGGGAAATCGCCGCCGGGCATATCGGTACGGAACTGCTGACACGCAATAAATAAATCCTGCCGGAAACGCACGCCGGCATATTCTGCCGCCGTGCAGTCCGACGGTTTGAAATGAAAAAACACATACATCCCGAAAGCCGTCTGAAATGCCCGCCCCCCAACCTTCCGCCCCTTATGATCCCCTGACCGCCGAAGCGCGTGCCCTGCTTTTCCATACCGCCTCCTACCTCAAGCCCGAGGAACAGGCGGAGCTTGAAAAAGCCGTCGCCTATGCGTTTCGCGCCCACGACGGGCAAACCCGCAAAAGCGGGGAGCCCTACATCACGCATCCGATTGCCGTTGCGACGCAGCTTGCCCTTTGGCATATGGATATACAGGGTCTTTGTGCAGGTGTAATGCACGACGTATTGGAAGATACGGGCGTAACAAAAGGGGAAATGGCGGCGGTGTTCGGCAATACGGTTGCCGAGATGGTGGACGGGCTATCCAAACTCGAAAAACTCAAATTTGAAGATCATGCGGAGCATCAGGCGGAGAGTTTCCGCAAACTGATTTTGGCAATGACCAAAGATGTGCGCGTGATTGTCGTCAAACTTGCCGACCGCCTGCACAATATGCGGACGCTAGGTTCGATGCGCCCGGACAAACGCCGCCGGATTGCAAGGGAAACCCTTGAAATCTACGCGCAAATTGCCAACCGTATAGGTTTGAATAATGCGTATCGGGAGCTTCAGGATTTATCGTTCCAAAACCTTCATCCCAACCGTTACGAGACTTTAAAAAAAGCAATGGACAAGAGCCGGAAGAACCGGCAGGACGTTGTCGGCAAAGTCTTGCGCGCATTCGGTCAGAGGCTGGTAGGCGCGAATATAGAGGCCAAAATCAAAGGCAGGGAAAAAAACCTGTACGGCATCCATCAGAAAATGATGGCGAAAAAGCTGCGCTTTGCCGAGGTTATGGATATTTACGGTTTCCGCGTCATTGTCAACAGCATTCCCGCCTGTTATGCCGCACTCGGCGCATTGCACACCCTTTATCAGCCCAAGCCCGGGCGGTTCAAAGACTACATCGCTATTCCGAAAAGCAACGGTTATCAAAGTCTGCATACGACTTTGGTCGGCCCTTACGGCTTGCCGATTGAAGTTCAGATACGCACGCGGGAAATGGATGCTGTTGCCGAAGGCGGTATCGCCGGACATTGGAGCTATAAATCAGATTCTAAGACGGTCGATCAGGCGGTGCTTCACACAAACCGGTGGCTGAAAAATATCTTAGATTTGCAGGCCAGCAGTGCCAATGCTATTGAGTTTCTTGAACACGTCAAGGTAGATTTGTTTCCAAACGAAATCTATATCCTTACGCCAAAAGGAAAAATCCTAACATTGCCCAAGGGTGCAACACCTATCGATTTTGCTTATGCGGTGCATACTGATATTGGGCACAAAACCGTTGCCGCACGTATCAACAATATCATGATGCCGTTGCGTACGAAGCTCAAAACCGGCGATTCCGTCGAAATTATTACATCCGAACATGCCAAACCAAATCCTGCATGGTTGAATTTCGCCGTGTCCGGCAGGGCGCGCAGTGCCATACGCCAATATATTAAAAACCTTAACCAGCACGATGCGGTCGTTTTGGGAGAGAGCCTCTTACAAAAAGCCCTGTCCAGTTTGCTGCCCAAAGATGTCCTGCTTTCAGACGGCATCAAAGAAAAATACCTTGCCGATCTCAACGACAAACAGACTTCATTTGAGGAAGTGCTGTACAACGTCGGTATGGGGCATACCCTGCCTGTTTATGTCGCCATGCATATCGCTGAATTGGCAGGGGAGCATTTCGGCAGCGAGGTCAGGCTCAGTTCCATTAAAGTTGATGGTCAGGAAAGCGGACATATTCATTTTGCAGAGTGTTGCCATCCGGTTCCCGGTGATTCTATCCGTTTGTTGTTGGTTAAGGGAAAAGGCATGATTATCCATAGGGATACATGCCCAACGTTGTTAAAGTCCGATCCCGAACAGCAGCTGGATGCAGACTGGGAAAATATGAACGGGCAGAACTATCGTATCGGGCTGCATGTTCAATCGGAAGACAGTCACGGATTGCTGGCATTAATGGCGCAAGCTATTTCCGATTCCGGTGCGGACATCGAGTCGGTCGAAACACCGTCTAAATCCCAGTCGGGAACGGAAGGTTTTGTCGAATTCAAATTCTTATTGAAAGTCAAAAATTTGGATCAGTTGAATCAGATTATTCAAAATCTGCATAGTATTCCATATATCCGCAAAGTCATCAGAAGTTGAAGCAGGTAAAACGGGTTGCCTTTTGATTAACAGGCAACCCGTTTTATGGTTTATCCGTTCAATTACTTATCTGCCTGTATGCTTTTGACGATAAGCTGCGCACCTTTGAGGGTGGTATCTCCGCCGCTTCGGATAATCGTTTTGCCGACCGTGCTGCTGATATGGGTGCGGCGGTAGGCTGCTTTTGTCTGATTGCTGTTACGATTTGTTAAAAGAAAGGTCGTCTGAAACTGTAACTGTATTTGTTGTTTCAGACGGCCTCTTAGCTCAAACCTTGAGAAGCGCATACGTGTGTTCCGCACACATCCTACTTGTTGAGTTTAGGTTTCATATGGACTACGGCTTGCTGATTTCAGACGATCTTTTTAATTTAGTTGGGTTTTCAATTCAACCCACACACTTAATCTGAAAGTTCATATAGCATATCCAAAAAGGCATCAAAACTATCTGCAATATGGCTAGTTACCATTTTCGTATCTCCATTCTCATCTTCATAAAAATCATCATGTTTTGCATACCCATATTCATCATCAATACATGAATAGCTATAAATATCTTTAGAAATGTGTAAAATTTTTATATATAAAAAACTTCTAGCTAAAACTAGAAGTTTAGAGGAACTAACATCAGCTATTTCACAGAAATTTATATTTTAAAGATAAGCTAGAATCATGATGTATAATCTAGGATATGCTTTGAAACAGATTCCTTTCCCATCTAAACCCTTATCTTCCTCATTTATTCCATAGCTTTTATCAATTTATACGTCTCCATAAAACGAAGACCTCGGGCTCTCTTACTCGCTGTGATTTCTTCATAGATATCACCCAAGGTGCAGGCAGGTGCTAAAGTCCACAGAGCATAATCTTCTAATATGACCTTACCAATCTTCTCAAATTTACCTAGTAAAAGCCCCAAATCCTTGTGATTAAACCAACAGTCAGTATCAATAGCATACTGTCTATTATTCATCTTGCAAGCAATCTCGCTATTCAAAAAATCCGTCATAGTGGACTTATTCTTTTGTAGCAACCTTGTAAAGGCTAGGTGATATTCTATTTTTCTCGTACTTTGGTCGAGAGCTGAAACAAAACCGACTCCGTATTCATTTTCAAATTGAACCACAAGCACATCTCCTACTTTAAAGTACGGCTCCCTCTTTGTTTTTGCTTTTGGAACTTTAAGAGGTTTCGGATTGACACTTTGTAGCTGAATAGCTAGTTTATCAAGTACTTTCTGTCTTTGTTTCAATGCTTTGCTGTCAATTTCAAGCCAGAACTTATCCGCTCCTTTTTCGATAATTTTGAGAGTTTTATTTTTTATGTCTTCTGGTAAATGTCCAATCTTCCACAAGGAGTAGGCAAAGGCTGTCCAATAAATCTCAGTATAAAAATCATCTATACAAAAATTATTTTCATCATTTAAAATATCTTCGATTATCTTAGCAATATTTTCGCCGTTTTTATATCTTCCCACTATGGTGTTATAGATATCGTAAGCATCATCGCTGTCTATAATCTTTACTCCGTCTATTGCCATTGCAACCTCCAGTCTAGTCTCGGACAGTCATTTTACAAAGGGCGAGATTCTCCAGTCCATCACTACCACCGATATAATTGTTTCAACACTTATTGTTTATATACATTTATGTATCTCTATCCGAATCTTGATGCGATTACTATCTGTACTCTTTATCGTAAATCGGAGGAAGAGTAAAATACCTGTCTTCAATCTTGATTCGGGCACAGAGTAAGCCATCTTGATAGACATAGCCTTCAAATGGAGGGTATTTGTCTAAGCTTTATAGCCTAAATTTTGCTTATACCCTAAAAATGAAATGTCCCTTTCATCATTTTCACCGTAGTGATTGACAAAATTGAAAATATTTTCTTTAGGGTATAAATGATCATGTTTGCTAAGAAGTGATACATATGAAACAGGAAAAACAACCCCTATATCTTCAGCAAATTGTTGAATTGTTCTTATTAGAACCAATCCCTCATCTGATGATATTGATAGTTTGCTCATTTTTACTGACCTTTCTTTAAGGATTTTTGACCAGTATGCCTAACAGCTTTATGAATACTATTAGGAATTAACTGCATATTATTAGGAGAGCTTTGCGCATTATGATGCCATGTATAACCAGGAATTTTTTCATTTCCTGCTTTAATCTTCATTAGTTGTTCATTAGTAAATTGATTTTTGGGCACTTGTTCACGTTCAATGGTTTTCCATAAATCTTTAGTGGCTGTCCTCATCTGTCCCGTATTTGTTCAAATATACGGCAAGCCTTTCAACAATTCGCATTGCTGCTTCATCTTTACTTGTTTCGGGAAAAGACAGTTCCCCGTCGTCCCCGATAATGGTAATCCGGTTGGTCGGTTTGCCCATCGCGATTGAAACATCATTGGCAACTATCACCGGTATTTTTTTCTTAATGCGTTTTTCTCGTGCATATGTCAATACATTCTCCGTTTCAGCGGCAAAACCGATACAGAAAGGAGGGTTCGGTAATGAGGCAATGGACGCCAAAATATCAGGGTTTTCATCTAATTCGATAGATAACGGATTGGCATTTTTATCTTTTTTGAATTTTTGAGTACTCCTGTTTTTAACCCTATAGTCTGAGACGGCGGCAACAGAAATAAAAGCATCTTGTTTGTCGATTAAACGATGCACTGCGCGATGCATATCTTCGGCACTGACGGCTTGAACCGTATCGGATATGCCGAAAGGCAGCGCGGTTTGAAGCTGTCCGTGAATCAGGCTGACTTCCGCACCGGCGGCACGGCACGCCCGCGCCAAAGCCACGCCCATTTTCCCGCTGGAAATATTTGTGATACCCCTGACAGGGTCAATGGCTTCAAATGTCGCACCTGCGGTAATCAAGATTTTCTTGTCCTTTAAAATTTTCGGTGTCCATAAATCCGGAAGCAGGTCCAGCAATTCGGCAGGTTCCGGCATCCTTCCCATACCATTTTCTCCACAAGCCTGTTCGCCCAAGCCCGGCATATAGACAGTAATGCCGTCTGAAACCAGTTGTGCGATATTCCGTTGGTTGGCAGGGTTGAGCCACATTTCCACATTCATGGCAGGAGCGATGGCAAGAGGACATTTCCGTGCGGCTGCCAGATTGGTCAGTAGGTTATCTGCCACGCCGTTACAGATTTTTGCCACGGTATTCATACTTGCCGGCGCAATCAGAAAAACATCCGCATTCCGGGTCAGGTTGATATGGTCCATACCGTTTGAACCGTTGCCGCCGTGCGTGTCGGTCAGAACGGGATTGCCGCTCAAAGCCTGAAAAGTCAGCGGAGAAACAAATTCAGTTGCCGAGCGGCTCATAACCACCGTAACCGAATGCCCCTGTTTTTTCAGCAGTCGCACCAACTCGCAAGACTTATACGCCGCAATACTGCCCGTTACACCTAAAAGAATATGTTTGCCCATTTTGACAATTTCTAATTACGAAGAAAAAACAGCATCCATTCTATAACAAAGTACGGATACATTAGTTACCGTTTTGGATACAAAATGCCGTCTGAGTCCCCGAGTTTCAGACGGCATATTCACAAAGGCGCACCAGTCAGAGGAGGGGGATTGTTGGGGGTGGTGCAGCGTTTGGTGGAAATAAAAAACCTTATCTGACAGCGACATGACGAATTTCCCAAAAAAAATCCCGCTGAAAGCATTGACCGTTTTCCCCTTCGGGCGTATAGTTCGGTTCTTCGCTGCTGCTGAAGCGGCGGACGAATTGAAAAGTATAGCACAGAATGTCGGGGATATCGAGAGATATCTTGACAGACGGAAGAAATACTTTATAATTCGCAACGCTCTTTAACAAAACAGATTACCGATAAGTGTGAGTGCCTTGAGCCTCACAC
>NZ_JAGTUI010000089.1:0-2339 GCF_018224585.1 Neisseria sp. Marseille-Q1983 | reverse complement strand
TCAGGTACTATGAGCCTGATGCGGGGCGGTTTGTGAATCAGGACCCGATTGGGTTAGAAGGTGGATTTAACTTTTACGGATTTGCGCCGAATGTTCAAGTATGGATTGATCCGCTTGGATTATCGAAAAATGCAATTCAAGTATCTATGAACAAAGCCTTACCTGATGTTGAATCACGTGGCGTACATGTCAATGTCAAACAGGGAAGAAAGTCAATGCATATAGAAATAGTCGGCAAAAAATTACCAGATGGGAAATTCAAATGCTCTTATGAACTTGCAGACCCAACCGCAAAAAATATAAAGGAAAATAACCCTTCCCAATGGAAAAAAATCGTAGAAGCTGTTGATGATTTTGTACAAAATCCAAAAAACAAAGCCAAATTGAAAGATGTTGCTGAAGCAGCTGTCCAAAACTTTCCAAATAACACGAGAGATTTCTCTACTACTTTAAAAGTATTAGGAGGATAAGATGGCAGCTAAAATTTTTAAAATAAGAGATTTTTTTAAAAACGGTACTTTTTTAAAGGATTTCGCAACCGAAAATATATCATGCTTCCTAAAAGAGAACAGCAATGAGTCATTTGGAAAGAATATTGTAATGTATTACTTTTATTTTAAGGGATATTATATATCTTTTATATACGATGAAAGTAAAGGAATACTTAAGGGAGAACAAATAGAAATCTCTAACCATAAAAAAATTAAGAGTAAAAAAATAACTTCTATATTAACATTTGAAAAATTGAAATTAAGCAGATTGAATGAGGATATACATTCCATATATCAAGATGATGATGAGCTTGTCGTTTTTCTTCGAAATGGATTGAATCTCTACTACAACAAATTTAATAAGAAAAAATTTCTACTTACAAAAATAATTAGCCCAGACGAAAATTCTAGAAAGTTAGTAAAATCTACTATGAATATATTTTCTGAATATTAACCATTATAAAGCAAGCGTAGCAAGCAGTAGCCCGCATGAAACCTCCAATACCGACGTAGGGTGCGTGCGGTACGCACACGGTTTCCGCTTTTTAGACGGCCTCAAAACCTTCCTTTGAGGCCGTCTGAAAAGCGAAGAAGTTTCAGAAACGTCATTCCCGCATGATTTAAGCGGGAACGGCCTCGAAGAGGAAACCGGGTTTGTTTGGGACGGCAGCCATTTGCTGCAGGAAGTCCACCCGGACGGCAGGTATACCTATCTCTACACCGACCAAGACTCCTACGAGCCTTTGGCACAGGTACACAATTGGACAACCGAAGACGGCGAAAGCCGCCAACAAATCCACTACTTCCACTGCGACCAAATCGGCATTCCGAGAGAGATGACCGATAAGGACGGCAATCTGGTTTGGTTCGGGGATTATTACGGTTGGGGCAAACTGAGGAGCGAAACGAACGTAACGGGAACGGCGCACCAACCCTTCCGCCTGCAAAACCAGTATTGCGACCGTGAGACGGGGTTGCACTACAACTTCTTCAGGTATTATGAGCCGGATGCGGGGCGGTTTGTGAATCAGGACCCGATTGGGTTAGAAGGTGGATTTAACTTTTACGGATTTGCGCCGAATGTTCAAGTATGGATTGATCCACTGGGGTTATGGGGAGCATTTTTAGCTCGAGTAATACCAGTAGTTGTTGGTGCTATTTCCAAATTAGCATCAAAGTTAAAATGCGGAAAGTGTGCTGCTGCAATACCTAGAACAGTCTCATTTAGCGGCAACCAACTTCAGAAAAAATTTAAACATGCTTCTGATTTTGGTATTAGAGGTAATTACTCAAAAGCTAACGCAGAAGCATTTAAACAAGCAATAGAAAAGCATATCCAATCTTCTAGTACCTCAGTAATTCAAGGCACTTATAGAGGAGAACCAGTGCTTCACTTCCTTAACAAATCTAATGGGTTAAACGTTATAACCAAAAAATCTGGCGATTTTATAAGTGGTTGGAAATTAAATCCCGGTCAGTTACAAAATGTAGTTTCTCGAGGAGCATTATAATATTATGGAAATTAAAAAAGAGTCTAACGACTATATTATTAAATTTAACAACCATGAAGTCTTAGTTTTTTTTGAATGGCTTGTTAAGTTCGTTGAAAATAATGAAATTATTGATGAAGCTGAGCAAAAAATACTATATGACTTAGAATGCTTATTAGAATCCACATTAGAAGAACCTTTTATGGAGAATTATAAAGATCTAATACATATAGCTAAAAAATCTATTATCAATAATTAGCAAGCTGTAGATTGAGACGAGCCTCAACAAATTGGTTAAGGCCCAAATCTTCAAAAAAGACGGCAGCAAAGAAACTTGGGCCTACACCTACGATGCCTT
>NZ_JAGTUI010000088.1:0-2391 GCF_018224585.1 Neisseria sp. Marseille-Q1983 | reverse complement strand
CCTCAAAGAAGATAGTGAGGTCGTCTGAAAAGCGAAAACCGCGTGCGTGCGTTCCCACACACCTTACGTCAAGACTGAAAGTTTTGTGCGGGGCTGCGGCTTGCTATAACTTACTTACAGAATATTTCATGTTAGAGGAAGAAATTCCATCTTCAAATTATTACTCACAACTAATTCTTTGAATTTATCAGAAAAAGCCCAAATTAAATCATCATTTATATCTTTTGCACAAAACTCAAAACCAGATATATTTCCCAAAAATACAGGTGGATAATCAATAAACTTCTCTCCATCTATTTCATAAAAATTTGATTTTTCCATATCTACTAATTTAGCAGTTAATTTAATTTTTCCAAGGAAAAATTTAAATTCATTATTCTTGATTCTAAGTTTAGCCGGAAAAAAATCTAATTCATTTTTTAATTTATCAGCTAATTTATTAATGAAAGTTTCAGAGAACAATAACATCTTAGGAATTGTTTGAATATAATCTGTTTTAGAAATATTTTTGTAAGTATATCCACTCTGAGCTATAAAAACTGCTTCATCTGTATAATTGCCTTTATTGTAATTAATAAATTCCACAATTTTTCCATCATCCTGTTTTAAGTCCGCATAAGCATCTTCATTATCAACAGCAGAGTATATTTGATAAAGAGTCATCATTTTTTTCCTTTTTTACTATTACTTTTAGAAATTGGTGCAGCACAAGTATATTTGCCAGTTCTAAAACCTTCTCTTAATTCGTTTTGCATTTTTAATATTTCTTCTGAGATTTTCTTTTTACTCCATTTTTTATTTTTAGCAATGGTAGCCAATCTTTCTAATCGTTGCTCAACCATTTCATTATAAAGTTTATGCTCTGTAGTCCATCCACGATGTAACCCCAATTTTGGATTAGGGTCTATTCCCGTTGTCACAGGCAGATACACCATATTTGTTGCACCATGTATGCTTCTACCACTTTGTGCAAACATTGGATGATTTCTAAGCGACCATGGAATAAGATGTTGTCTTTGATAGCCACGTTTAGTTGGCATCCATTGTGGCATGTCTTTTGACGTTCTCTTCCATCCCAAAGGATCGATCCAATCCTGAGTATTTGGAGCAAACTGATACAGGTTATCACCACCAAAAAGCCCAATCGGGTCCTGATTGATGAAACGTCCAGTATCAGGCTCATAGTAACGGAAGAAATTATAGTGCAGCCCAGTCTCTTCATCGTAATACTGGTTTTGCAATCTAAACGGCTGATGGACGTTCTGATAGACCCGCTCATCCTTTTTCAGACGACCCCAGGCGGTGTATTCGCCGTACCATAAAAGATTGCCGTGGATGTCGGTCATCTCGCGCGGGATGCCGATTTGGTCGGTATGGAAATAGGCGAGGTATTGTGCTTCGTCTTGGTTGTTATGGAAGACTTGGGCTAGGGGTTCGTAGCTGTCTTGGTCGGTGTAGAGATAGATGTAGTATTTAAACCATCAATATTACAAAGGTCGTCTAAAAATAATTTTAAACGACCTACATTTTAGTCTAACCTTCTTACTAAAAGTTCTTCTCCTCTAATATTCTAGAGAGATTATTACAAGTTTCTAATAAAATCTATTTGCTCAGAAAAATTATCTTTCTTAAATACAAGCCTATTCCCTTTATCATCAGTAACATAAATAATGTCTTTAAGTCTTTTACTAAACTCGCCTAAATCTCCAATAATAAAAAATATTAATGTATTCGTTCTATATAAATCATCATTTGTTAGATTCCAAACCATTTCAGAACCAGAAATATAGAGCAAATCTGAACTATTAGCATTTTTAACATGCCATCCATAATCCAATAAAAGGTCCATAAAATTATTTATTATTTGAAAACTCATTATATTTCCTTATATTTTTTAGAAAAATCCTTTAGGTGCAGTTACACCTGATTTTTCTAATCCTTTTATTACCATATCCTTAGATATTTTTGCTCCACCAGACGACCAAGTATCAATAGATAATATCCGATTCATTTTATCCGTAATAGTTATACTGTATGAGTTGTCTCCCAGTTTTCTTATATGATAATTTCCTCTTGTACCTTTTAACATTTGTCCATCAGTAATATTTTTAATTCCTCTTTTTAAATATTGAGAAGGAGATAAGCTGCTATGTCTCTGAGCATGATTTTTTAACCCTGTATCATTTGCAGTTAAAGTCCTTCTTTTCTTAAACCTAGGGTTTTTCTTTCTGCTATTACAATTTAAACCCCAAGGATCTAACCACATAAATACATTAGGCGCGAACCAGTACAGATTCTCCCCACCCAATAGCCCAATCGGGTCTTGGTTAATGAAACGCCCCGCCTCAGGCTCGTAATACCGCATCAGGTTGTAATGCAGCCCGGTCTCTT
>NZ_JAGTUI010000087.1:0-2403 GCF_018224585.1 Neisseria sp. Marseille-Q1983 | reverse complement strand
TCTCTTTGAGCTAAGGCGAGGCAACGCCGTACTGGTTTAAAGTTAATCCACTATAATTTTAAGGTTTGCGCCTTAGCCGCACTTATTCGCAAAAAAACCGCACGGCGTTGACCGTGCGGCTTGTTGTCTGAAGGCTTCAGACGGCATTTCTTACATCATGCCGCCCATACCGCCCATACCGCCCATATCAGGCATAGCCGGTTTTTCTTCAGGGATTTCGGCAATCATGCAGTCTGTGGTCAGCATCAGACCGGCGATAGACGCGGCGTGTTGCAGCGCAGAACGGGTTACTTTGGCAGGATCGAGTACGCCCATTTCAATCATATCGCCGTATTCGCCGCTGCCAGCGTTGTAACCGTAGTTGCCTTTGCCTTCCAACACTTTGTTCACGACTACGCTGGGTTCGCCGCCTGCGTTGGCAACGATTTGGCGCAGCGGAGACTCAACGGCGCGCAATACGATTTGTACGCCTGCGTCTTGGTCGGCATTGCCGGTGTGCAGGTTTTCCAAAGCGGCACGGGCGCGCAACAGGGCTACGCCGCCGCCGGCAACCACGCCTTCTTCAACGGCTGCGCGGGTAGCGTGCAGCGCGTCTTCCACGCGGTCTTTTTTCTCTTTCATTTCCACTTCGGTCGCCGCGCCGACTTTGATTACTGCCACGCCGCCTGCCAATTTGGCCACGCGCTCTTGCAGTTTTTCTTTGTCGTATTCGCTGGTTGCGGTTTCGATTTGTTGGCGGATTTCGGCAACACGCGCTTCGATTTGGGCTGCGTCGCCGAAGCCGTCGATGATGGTGGTGTTTTCTTTACCGATTTCGATGCGTTTGGCTTGACCCAAGTCGTCCAAAGTCGCTTTTTCCAGAGACAGGCCGACTTCTTCGGAAATCACCACGCCGCCGGTCAGGATGGCGATGTCTTGCAACATGGCTTTGCGGCGGTCGCCGAAGCCGGGGGCTTTAACGGCAACGGTTTTCAGGATGCCGCGGATGTTGTTCACGACCAAAGTTGCCAAGGCTTCGCCTTCTACGTCTTCAGCGATAATCAACAGCGGACGGCTGGCTTTCGCCACTTGTTCCAAAACAGGCAACAAGTCGCGGATGTTGCTGATTTTTTTGTCGAACAACAATACAAACGGATTGTCCAAAGCAGCGATTTGTTTTTCAGCGTCGTTGATGAAGTAAGGAGACAGGTAGCCGCGGTCGAATTGCATACCTTCAACCACATCCAGCTCGTTTTCCAAAGATTTGCCGTCTTCAACGGTAATCACGCCTTCTTTACCGACTTTTTCCATCGCTTCGGCGATAATCGCGCCGACTTGTTCGTCAGAGTTAGCGGAAATAGAGCCGACTTGGGCGATTTCTTTAGAAGTGTCGCAAGGTTTGGCGATGTTTTTCAGCTCGTCAACCAAAGCGGCGACGGCTTTGTCGATACCGCGTTTCAGGTCGGTCGGATTCATACCTGCGGTAACGTATTTCATGCCTTCGGCAACGATGGATTGCGCCAATACGGTGGCGGTAGTCGTACCGTCGCCCGCCACGTCGTTGGTTTTGGACGCGACTTCTTTCACCATTTGCGCACCCATATTTTCAAACTTGTCTTTCAGTTCGATTTCTTTGGCGACGGTTACGCCGTCTTTGGTGATGTGCGGGCCGCCGAAAGCGCGGTCAACCACCACGTTGCGGCCTTTGGGACCCAGGGTTACGCGCACGGCGTTTGCCAGAATGTTCACGCCGTTTACCATTTTTTGGCGGACTTCATTGCCGAACTGTACGTCTTTTGCTGCCATTTCAATTCTCCAAAAATCATTAAAACTGTCTGATAAAACCGTTTATGCCGTCTGAAGGCGGTTTGCCGTTTCAGACGGCATCGTGTCCGTATTTATTTTTCAACGATGCCGAAAATATCTTCTTCGCGCATTACCAACAGCTCTTCGCCGTCGGCTTTTACGGTTTGGCCGCTGTATTTGCCGAAGATGATTTTGTCGCCGACTTTGACATCCAGCGGACGGCGCGCGCCGTCTTTACCGATTTTGCCCGCACCCACGGCGATGACTTCGCCCATATCGGGTTTTTCGGCGGCCGCACCCGGCAAAACGATGCCCGATGCGGTTTTTTCTTCAGCTTCCAAGCGTTTGACGACAACGCGGTCGTGTAAAGGACGGATGGTCATATTTATGCTCCGATAAATGGTTTGAAAACAATCATCTGCCCGAACGGTTCGGACAGATTGAAGTGGAAACCGGACAGCCGTCAGGCGGCTGCCCGTATAAGTCGGCAAAATTAGGGTGTGTGCGGGTAAATTCAAGTGAGGCGGAAAAAATTTATAGTGGATTAACAAAAACCGGTACGTCGTTGCCTCGCCTTAGCTCAAAGAGAACGATTCTCTAAGGTGCTGAAGCACCAAG